>JAUWRG010000042.1 GCA_030610655.1 Dehalococcoidia bacterium | reverse complement strand
GGGCTATCCTTCTGTGGAAGGACTACTACGACAATGTTAGAGAGCATTCTTCCCTGAGTTATCAAACACCTTTTGCCTATCTGAAATCGCAACTACCGGATCTTGATGATAAAATAAGGTTTGTTATTCCTATAATGCTTGATAAAGTATCCGTCGAATTAGGCCCCTGGAGTGGATACCATGTCTTGGCACAGCACCCTCCATACCCTTGGATTTGGATGGTCTTAGTTGGTATAGCAGGACTTTTGCTCACAACTGTATTTGCCCTTTTGATACCTACCAAAATATGGCATGACATTGCGAATTTCTTTCCTATTAGAATCGTATGTACTTTAGTTGCACAGGTTATAAGACCAAGCCGATTTCCTTATATTCAGAATCCTAAATTTGAGTTCTTGCCTATGTCGGGTGGAATAAATGAAAGAAAGTGGAATGCAGAGTTTAGTATCATTAGTTGTCTGTTCCATGATTTAAAGGTTGACAAAATAGATATAATAATCACATATCCAATTAAAGAGACTTATAGTATCGGAGGTGATGTCCTTATAAAACATTTGAACTTCACCAAAATAGAGAGTGGGCAAGCAAATATGAGTGATACGTCATTTCACTATTTAGAGAGGCAGGCAAAACTACGAGATACTAAAAAACCTCTTCCCGTACGTTGTAAATTTATTGGCCTCCACAGGGGTAAAAAGCGGTTTACTATAGAAGAACAGGATTGCTACCAAGGCGAACTGAATGAATGGGGGCAAAATAATCCAACCAAGTTGGAGGAGACGGATTAAATGCCACGTCCAGACTTCCCGAAGATGATATTCGAGTATAGCCAATACAGCAAAGGGCGGATGGTTGGGCATATCTAAGGCAGAGAACTATCTAGAGGGATAGGTCAACATAGATACAACCAGAACCCCCAAATGGGATGACTTGACAGGGTAAGAATACTTACGGAAAAAAGATGGAGGGTCTATCCCTTCTTGACAAAATGTCGATGTTGCGAAAAATATACAATCAAACTATAATAAAGCGAAATATTATAGAACCCCAATATTCAAGTGGAAGGAGAGTAGACCAAATGAGTGACTTGATGACCGTTAAGGAAGTGGCAGAGTATCTAAAACTGAATTACATGACTGTTTATAAACTGGCCCAAAAGGGAAGAATTCCTGCCTCTAAGATAGGAGGGAATTGGAGGTTCAAAAAAGAGCTGCTGGACGAATGGATAGCTAAACAGTCAACGGTAGTAGAGGGAAGTGTGCTTGTTGTTGATGATGATCCCGGTGTGCGAGAGATGCTCAGCGATATCATCTCAGAGCAAAGGTATAGGGTCGTCGCTGTAGAGAATGGAGAGAGAGCTATTGAGGAAATGGAGCGGCGGCACTTCGACTTGGTTTTCCTAGATTTGGTGCTGCCAGGGATGAGTGGGGTGGAGGCCCTCTCCGCTATAAAGCAAAAGGATGAGAAGATGGTAGTAGCTATCGTCACCGGTTATGCTGATGACCCTATAGCCATGGAGGCAATGTCCTTAGGACCACTTCTCATGATTCGCAAGCCTTTCAGGGTTGATGATATCTTAGAGGTTATCAGTATAATTAGTAGTGCATCAAGACGATAGTGAGAGGAACGGAGTGAAAGCACTACGTGCTGCATTTCTTAACTCATTGAGAACCTGCATAAGACTCTTTGAGGGGGCGCCTCGCCGCTGGTTCCACCGACCATCCCAAATTGAGGATGATAGGCTGAGGGAAACGCTGGCGAGATACAGAGCTCTGGTTGATGATATTAATGAGGTCTATATAGTGATTCGAGGAGAGCACATAGCCTTCGCCAATCAAAGATGCGCTGAACTTCTGGGAAAACCGGTGGAAGAGCTATTGGGGCGGAGTTTCTGGGGATATGTAGCTCCTGAGAGTGTGGAGTTTACCAAGCAGATCTATGAAACTACCATGACGAGAGAGGCAGTGCCTGAGACCTGGGAGACCACCATCATTGACGAAGCTGGGGAGAAAACTCCGGTTGAGATCAGGTTCAAGAGGATTATCTATGAGGGCAAGCCTGCCTATGCCTTGCTAATAAGGGATGTCTCAGCGAGAAAGAAGGCTGAGGAAGAGATCATCCAACGCAGCAAAAGGCTAGAAGTAATTAGTGAGCTCACCAGGATCATCGGCTCTAGCTTGGACATCAGAGACATATACCAAGCCTTTACCAGCGAGGTCAAGAAGATCATCGATTTTGACCGAGCAAGCATCGCTCTGGTTGACGGGGATAAACTCAGGTTCTTTGCCGTTTCTGGTGAGGTGGAGACGGGACTGGGTGAAGGAGACATTACTCCTTTAGCTGGTTCCACCACAGCATGGGTTATGGAATACAAGAGGAGCAACATTGAAACAGATTTTACCCAAGAGACGCAATTTTCTATCGACGAGAGGCAACTTCTAAAGAGCGGACTAAAGTCGGCAATTCGCGTCCCCCTATTCTCCAAGGGTGAGGTCTTTGGCACCTTTAATCTTACCAGTCGCCACCCTAATGCCTACGGCGAGATGGAGAGGGAGGTACTGGAGCAGCTTGCCGGGCAGATAGCATCGGCGGTGGAGAACTCCTTGTTGTTTATCCAGATAAGTGAACGCGAAAATGAGCTAAGCAAAGCCTATGCGGAGCTTAAAGCAGCGCACGATCTCATGGTTCAGTCCGAGAGTCTAAGGGCCTTGGGTGAGATGGCTAGTGGTGTTGCCCACGATTTCAATAACATGCTTTCGATCATTCTAGGTCGGGCTCAGTTGGCTTTGGGTACTACCAAAGACTCCAGGATGGTAAGAGATCTTCGAATCATCGAGCAGAGTGCTATTGATGGCGCCAAGACGGTACGCCGCCTCCAGGACTTTGCCAGAGTAAGAGTGGATCGGGAATTTGAAGTGCTCGATTTGAATGAAGTAGTTAGGGATGCCTTGCAGATGGTAGAGCCCCGCAGGCTGGAGCGACAGGCAGTAGACCGGATCGCGATCGATATTAGCGCTGAGATGGGTAAGGCGATTCCCATCGAGGGAGACTCCGCAGAGCTGCGAGAGGTTCTAACTAACATCGTGTTTAACGCCATGGATGCTATGCCTCAGGGTGGCAAGATCACCATAAAGAGCAAGCTGGAGAACAACCGGGTGGTTCTCTCCATTACCGATACTGGCATGGGCATCCCTGAGGAGATAAAGGGGAGACTCTTCGACCCATTCTTCACCACTAAAAGCCCTGAAGGGCTTGGGATGGGGCTTAGCGTGGCCTATGGTATTGTTAGCAGGCATGGCGGGAGTATCAACGTAGATAGTTCTGCTGGAAAGGGGGCAACCTTTTATATCAAGCTGCCAGTGGCGGTCAGCGCCGGCAAGAGACTGCTGCTTCCAGAGGAGCCTACCTCAATAAAGAGGGCAACAATTCTTCTTATCGAAGACGATCCGCAGACCAACGAAGTTCTCAGGCTCATGCTGGAATGGCTAGGCCATAAAGTAGAGGGGTTTACTAACGCAAAGGAGGCTCTGGAGACCTTTGACAAGGACAAGACCGACTACGACATCGTAATCACCGACATGGGAATGCAGGAAATGTCGGGGCGTGATGTTGCCAGGAGAATTAAGGAGATGAAGCCTGAGACTTCGGTAATTGTAATCACCGGCTGGGGGACACAACTCGACCCCGGGGAACTGAGGAAAGTGGGGATTGATGGGATCATCTCAAAACCCTTTACCAAAGAGGCTCTTTCAGCAAAGCTAACAGAGTTGCTCCCCACCAGCGCGGGGAGCAAGGCTCAATGATGCCGAAGCAGGTAACACCTCAAGTCTTAACGATTGACCAGACTACCACACATCCAGTAGTAACTTGACCTTACCAAGGAGCGGGTCCCATCTGTGAAATGATGAGATGACTATTACTTCGCGTCGCTAGCGATTAGCGAAGGCAAGCCCTCTGCAGCCTCCTCTAGTTCTCTAAGTCTTTCATCCGCCTCCGCTTGTCTCTTCTGTATTGTGGCGGCGGAGCTTGATGCATTGCGATAGAATTCCTTCAACCTAGGTACGTTACTAAGCTTGGAGAAGATAAGTGTCACGCTGACGTCGCCGCCGGCTCTGGGATAGTCGCCACTTCTGATTACGGCATCCTCTGCCATCTCCCTCATAAGACCTCCGAGTTCTCTCACCATTGCTATATTCATTTCCTTAGATGGTGCAGAGATCATGTATAGAGCCTTTCCGGCGTCCCTAGGACTAATTGTCACCGAAAGCTCGCTTATGGCTTGATCCACTGCCTCTAATCCCCTCTGGGTTTCTCTACCCTTTTTCCTAAAGCTTCGCCTTCTTTCGAAGGGCAACCTGTTGAATGTCGGCACACCCGATCTGCCTACCCCTATCGTGGTCCAACCCTCCATAGTCTGCATTATGTCACCGGCATCGACGGTTTTCGCTCCAACATGACTTCGCTTTACCTCCTCACCAGCACAGAGCAAATCATAAAATGGTGCCACTATTTCCTTGTTGATCTTCTCCATATTATTTACCAGGTTGGCATCCCTCTTAATAAATCGCTCATTGTCACAAAGAATCACTGCATCGGCGACAGTGTAGGTAGATTTAAGAGAGGTTGCAACATTGTAGATGGTCCTTTCCTCTGTTGCTTCTTCATGTCCAAAGGGGAGAATGGCGAGACAGTAAACCGCTTTATGTGGATATCGTTCCTTCAGCGCCTTGGTAAAAACTGGCATCGCCCCTGAGCCTGTGCCGCCAGCGGTGCCAGCAACAATTAAGAAGGCGTCTGTTTCGTAGAACCTTTCTCCCGTTCTTACTGCATCGATCACCTTGTAGCTGTCTTCCTTTGCCACCGCAGCACCAGCCTCGTTTATCTTCCCCACGCCATGACCGCTAGTCTTTCTACCTCCGATAAGAATTCGATGATGAAAATCGCCCCTTATGGTGCGTAGCCCTGTCAGGTCAGCTTGATCGGTATTCACCGCATATGCAGCAGTGATTATCTCAATCCTTCGATTAGACCTCGCCTTCTTCCCCAACCTGGCAAACTCATCGGCGATCCTACCGCCACACTGCCCCAATCCTACGACAACTAATCTCATTCTACACCTCCATTTTTTTCATCTGTCTTTCCTTATTGAGAGCCATTTTTTCACAATAAGCCTTCCCCTGTCAACCCTCACCAAATTACTTGATAACATCTCGCTCGTTTACTCATTCGTTCTGGACTCGCCTCACCATGATATTATTGACCGAGCTTACCGAGAGTCTATCGCAAAGCCAATGACTCCTCCCATGTCTTCCCAAGAAGAGCTTGAATGAACTAAAGAATACCGAAAGGAGGGATCACTGGGGTAGTTCTCTTATGGGCGCTTTCGGTCATCATGGCCTCGACCTTTTTCCTTACCGCCTCCCTCGCCTCGCCACTGGTAAGATAGCGATCAAGCTCCTCATAGGTTAGCCCCATTTCGTTTTCATCTGTTTGCCCCTCCCAAAGACCCGCCGATGGCGGCTTCTCGATGATCTCATTGGGGATACCAAGATGGCTCGCCAACTCCCGAACCTGGCTTTTCACCAGATTCCCCAAGGGCAGGATATCTACGCCGCCATCGCCATACTTCGTGAAGTAGCCGACAGATATCTCGCTCCTATTACCGGTGCCCACCACCAGATAGCCAAGCCGATTTGCCAGGTAGTACAGAGCGAGCATTCTCAGCCTGGGCTTCAGATTAGCTTCAGCGAGTTTTCTGCTGGCAGGATCGAATTCGCTTATCGGCAACACTCCCAGCAGTGATTCGTATACCTCATCCAGAGTGATAGTCCTAGTAGGAACTTGGAATTTCCCAGCAAGTGCCCGGGCATCCTCAATATCGATTTCGCTACTATAACAGGGCATGACCAACCCAACACAGTTCTCTGGAAAGGCTCGTGTACACAGAACAGCGACCACCGCAGAATCGATCCCCCCGCTCAAGCCAAAGACCACCCCATGGAGCCCCGCCCCTGATACCTGCCCCCTTATCCACGCTGTCAGTTTGTTTGCCAACTCTTCCATAAGCAACAGTTGACCGACCAGACTGCCTGAAGTATACTCTCTAGAAGGCTATCAAGCAAATGGACACCGCAGCCTTCATCATAATTTTTGTCGCTCTTGCCATAATCATAACCCTGCGCCTTGCGCTCCGATCCTACAGGCTGCGGCAGGCAAGTAGTGAAAACCAGGAGCCAACAGAACCGGCATCTTCACTGGAAAAGACCACCACGCCAGCAGAGAGCACATCATCAGAAAACGAGGCGCGAGTCGACAGACTCGAAGAAACGCGTCTGCTGGATAAAGCTACCCCGCCAGCAGGTCACACCCCCACTCAAGCAGACGCTGGGCTCGAAAAGGCGGTCAAGATTTCCCATCTCCATAAATCCTTCGGCGGCAACGAAGTGGTCAACGACGTGTCCTTCAGCCTTACAACGGGAGAGGTCTTTGGCCTGGTGGGACCAAATGGGGCGGGGAAGACTACCACGATAAGAATGCTCATGGACATCATAAAGCCGGATTCAGGGGAGATCCGGCTCTTTGGCCAGCCCCTGGAGGAGGATACCAAGAACAGGATTGGCTATCTCCCCGAGGAGAGAGGACTCTATCAAAAGATGACGGTCTCCGATTCCCTAGTTTACCTCGCCAGCCTGAAGAATGTGGAGGCAAGGGTTGCCAAGGAGCGGGCGGAGGAGCTTCTGAAGCAAGTGGATATGCTCCCCCACCAAGGGAAAAAGATAAGCGAGCTCAGCCGCGGCATGGGGCAGATCATCCAGTTCTTGGTTACTATCGCTCACAATCCAGACCTGATTATCCTCGACGAACCTTTCGCCGGTCTCGATCCGGTGAACAGGCAAATCTTGAAGGATATCACCCTTGGGCTTAAGGAGCAGGGTAAGACAATTATCCTGAGCACCCATATGATGAATGAGATAGAGGAGATGTGCGACCGAATCATGATGATCGATAAGGGGCGCGTAGTCCTCTATGGGGAATTGTCCGAGATAAAGTGGCGCTACCGCAACAATTCCGTATTTGTGGAGTGTGATGGCGATATCGGCGAGTTGGAGGGTGTGAGCAGAAAGCAAGCGTGTGGCAAGCATCTAGAGCTATTTCTCGATGGTGAGACCCCGCCGCAAAAGATATTCAGCCAGCTAGCGGAGAGAAACATCCAGGTCAACCGCTTCGAGGTTTCCACCCCATCGCTGAACGAGATCTTCATTCAGGTTGTAGGTAAGAGGCAATGAACAAAACCTGGCTCATCGCCAAGCGGGAATTCTTGACCACCGTAAGGAGGATTTCCTATATCCTGCTCACCATAAGCTTCCCCGTTTTGGCACTTCTGGGTATATTGATCTATATGGGGGTGACGCACTGGGCGGTCAGCCCTCCTCCAGAGGAGCAGAAGATCGGCTATGTAGATGAGACCGGCATTTTCGATGACTACACCAGCGCTGATGGTGTCATTTTCATACCTTATGACACCAATGATACAGCCAAGTCGGCGCTGCTTAGCAAGGAGGTCAGCGAGTATTTCATCATCCCCGAGGACTACCTCGAAACGGGGCTGATTAAGAGATACACGACGCAGCGGGAGTTGGAGCTGCCAGAGGTGACTATGGCGCGGATCAAGAAATTTCTAGTGGCCAATCTCCTCGCTGCCGAGGAGGTCAGCGAAGAGGTTCTGATACGAGCGCAGACACCTGTGCTACCGGTGTCCTATAGATTGGACCCAGAAACGGGGGAGATTATACCTCCGGAGAGCGGGTTTGCCGTCTTTGGCATGCCTATTATCTTTGCCCTACTATTCATGGTCTCGCTCTTCGTGACCTCAGGCTTCTTGCTTCAGGGGGTCAGCGAGGAGAAGGAGAATAGACTCATGGAAATCTTGTTATCCTCGGTCTCAGCGAGGCAACTCATGAGTGGGAAGGTGATGGGGCTCGGTGCCGCTGGCCTGTTGCAGATCGTCATCTGGCTTCTCTCAGCCATGGTCTTGACCGCCATCGCCTCAACCACCATCCTCCCTCTTGCCGGGTTAACTATCCCCACCCGCCTCATCATCTTCGGCATTATCTACTTCATCCTCGGCTACTTGCTCTTCGCCATATTGATGGCAGGCCTCGGCTCACTAGGCTCAACCGCCAAGGAGAGCAGCCAGTGGACAACCATTGTGATCCTGCCAGCACTAATCCCCGTATGGCTCTACAGCCTTTTCATCATCAACCCTGATCACATTGTCTTCACTATCCTCACCCTCTTCCCTCTCACCGCACCGACAATGGCGGTGATGAGGCTCAGCATCGCCTCGCTCCCCATCTGGCAGCTTCTACTGAGCATCGCCATCCTCATCGCCTCGATCCTGGGAGCGATATGGCTTGCTGCCAGGGTTTTCCGCACATTCTTGCTGATGTATGGCAAGAGACCAAGCTTCGCCGAGATTTGGAGATACATCCGAGAAGGCTAGATTCCCTTTCCCCACTCCTCAGCCCATAGAGCGAAATCGACTTCGGTAGCTTCCCTCGTCCTTTAACCCCCTGTAAGAGATATTGTTGAGCAACGTAGCGCGAGGCTTCAGCCTCGCTTAAGGCGACCCTGAAGGGTCGCTCTACATTAGCTGTAAGTACAGAAGGCAAGCTTATTATACAGCCTCGCATAAGATCGGTTCGACTGCGATACCAGATGATGGTAGAATAATATAAAGCACCTAGGACGAAAAAGGCGAAGAAATGTATGACGTTATTGTTGTTGGAGCGGGACATGCCGGCTGTGAAGCAGCACTTGCCGCGGCGAGGATGGGCACCAGAACCCTGCTTCTCACCATGAACCTAGATAATGTAGCCCTCATGCCGTGCAATCCCTCTATCGGCGGCCCAGCCAAAGGACATCTGGTGCGGGAGATAGACGCCCTGGGCGGCGAGCTGGCGCGAAACGTCGACCGCACCTTCATCCAGATCAGGATGCTGAACACAGGCAAGGGGCCGGCGGTTCAGGCACTGCGCGCCCAAGCAGACAAGAAGCTCTACAGCCTGTCCATGAAACACACCTTAGAGCGCCAGCACAACCTCGATGTAAAACAAGCGCTTGCTGAGGAGATCGAGGTGAAGGACGACTCCCTCTGGGTGAAAACGAACATTGGCTGGATATATGAAGGGAAAAATGTGGTGCTCACCACCGGAACCTCCCTGCGTGGTCGAGTCATAGTTGGGGACAAGAGCTATTCGGCAGGGCGAGCCGGGGAGTTCCCTGCGGAAAGGCTCTCTGATAGCCTCCGCTCGCTGGGTTTCACCCTGGGAAGGCTTAAGACAGGGACGCCGCCTCGCATCGATGCCCGAACCATTGATTTTGAGAAGACCGTTATCCAACCAGGAAGCGAGGTTCCGCTCTACTTCAGCCTCTGGGGGCAGCAAGCAAGCGACTCCAGGTTCCCTTCGCCAAACCCCATCTACCCCCTGGCTCCTTCCCCTTGGAGACCCCAGTTGCCATGTTATCTGATCTATACCAATGAAAGAACCCACGAGATAATACGTAGCAATCTGGACCGCGCCCCTCTTTTCACCGGGCTCATTAGAGGGGTTGGTCCCCGATATTGCCCATCCATAGAAGACAAGATCGTTAGGTTTGCCCATAAAGAGCACCACCCCCTTTTCCTGGAGCCAGAGGGGTGGGAGACAAACGAGGTGTATGTTCAGGGGGCAAACACCAGCCTTCCCGAGGATGTGCAGCTTGAGATGCTGCATACCATTCCAGCCCTGAAGCAGGTGGAAATGATACGGGTGGGCTACGCCATTGAATATGATTATGTGCCGCCAAGTCAGATTTCAGCCACCTTGGAGACAAAACTGGTTCCCGGCCTGTTCCTCGCTGGGCAAATCAACGGAACCACTGGATACGAGGAGGCAGCAGGGCAGGGGCTTATAGCAGGGATAAATGCTGCCCTCAGGGCTAAAGGAAAACCTCCCCTTTTGGTGCGCCGTGACCAGGGCTATATCGGGGTGATGATCGACGATCTTACTACCAAGGAGCTAAGTGAGCCCTATCGGCTGCTTACCTCGCGGGCGGAGTATCGCCTTCTGCTTCGCCAGGACAATGCCGACCTCAGGCTCACCCCCCTTGGCTATCAAGTGGGACTCATCGATAGGGACCGTTATGAAACAGTGGAGGAGAGGCGACGGAAGATTGGTGAGGAGCTCGACCGGCTGAAGAAGAGCTATGTTATCCACTCAGAGCGCAGCATCAATGCCCTGGAGTTTCTGCGTCGGCCAGAGGTGAGCTACCACGACCTGGTTTCTCTGGGTTGTGGCTCCTCCGACCTCGAAACCAATGTCGCGGAGCAGGTGGAGATCGAGGCAAAATACGAGGGCTATATCAAGAAGCAAATAGGTGAATTGGCACGCATGGCAAGACTTGAAGGACAGCATGTCCCCCACAGGTTTGACTATGATGCCATAACTGGCTTGCGTTACGAGGCTCGGCAGAAGCTAAAAAAGCTCCAGCCGGCAACCTTAGGCCAAGCCTCCCGCATCGATGGCGTTACCCCCGCTGATATGGCCCTCCTGCTGGTGCACCTGAAGAGGGGATGGAAGTGAAAGACACTATCATGTTCTGCGGCAAGGGAGGGGTGGGCAAGACAACCTGTGCCGCCGCCACCGCCCTGCACTATGCAGCCGAGGGAAAGGAGACCCTCATCATATCAACCGACCTCACACCGTCATTGCGAGATATTTTTGAGCTTGAAAATGACGCGAACAAGGAGAAACCGGCAAGGATTACGAAAGGGCTATACCTGGATGAAATCGGCTCTGAGGAAGTCAAAGAAATGTGGGATAACAAGTTTGGAGCGGAGGTCTATGAGGTGTTTTCCTCCTTTGTCGATATTGGCTATGCGGAGTTTATTGACTTCGTCGCCAGCATGTTACCCGGGATCAGAGATGAGTTCATGGTCGATTATATAAGAGAGTTGAGTGAATCGGGGAGGTATGAGCGGATAGTCTGGGATACCGCACCGGCAGGGCAAACGCTGGGGCTCCTCCGCATGCCATCCATAGTCAACGCCCACCTCAAGCCCGCACCCCGTATCTACGCCAAGCTTAGAACCTCAAAGAAAAGAAAGCGCTCTATCCTGGAGGTAATAAAAGGATGGGATGAGCTTTCCACCAAGGACATCGACTTCCTCAAGAACGGGGTCGAGTTCAACCTGGTCACTATAGCCGAGGCCTTGGCCGTGCGCCAGCTTGATGGTATCTTCGGTGAATTTCAGAGCCATGGCCTCAATATCGATCACATCATTATCAATCAGGTAGTGACGGAGCCCGATTCAAGTTTTCTACAGAGCAAGGCCAGTATGCAACAGAGCTATATTTCAGAGATAGCTACCAGGTATCGCCAGAATCAACGCATTATTCTGCCCCTGTTCCCTTACGAGATAAAAGGGATAGCGAAGTTGAAAGAGGTGGAAAGTGTACTCTTCAGCAATGACTACAGTGTCAGCCCTTATCCTCCATAACGCCAATGTCCTAACGCTCGATCCCGAAAGGCCAAGGGCGCAGCTTGTCGCCATCAAAGGCGACAAGATAATATGGGTCGGCAGCGATGATGTGCGAAAAGACTTCGAAGGGCGAGAGACGCAAAGAATCGATTGCCGGGGAAAGACCCTAATCCCCGGGTTTAACGACGCCCATTGCCATATCCTTGCCTCCGCCTCAAACCTCCTAAGCGTGGATTGCTCGCCGTCATCAGTCACCTCTATCACCGATATTAAGGCCCAGATTCACGCACAGGCGCAAAAGCTGCCCAATGGCTCGTGGATCAGGGCTACAGGTTATAATGAGTTCTATCTCACCGAGAGGCGCCATCCTAACCGCTGGGACCTCGACGAGGCAGCGCCCAATCACCCGGTGAAACTGTTGCACCGCTCCAGGCACGCTTGCGTCCTCAATAGCATGGCCCTTTCCTTAGTCAGCATCTCAACGGATTCCCCCGAGCCACCAGGGGGTATGATCGATAGAGACCTGAATTCAGGAGAGCCCAATGGGATTTTATTCGAGATGAACTCGTACATCGACAAGAAAGTCCCACCACTATCGGAGGAGGAATTTGAAAAAGGGGTCAGGCTCGCCAGTGAGCAATTCCTGTCCTTCGGCATCACATCCCTTCAGGATGCTACCGTACACAATGGGCTCAGGGAGTGGCATATCTTCCAAAGCTTGAAAAAAAGGGGATTTCTTCTGCCCAGGCTATCGATGATGATGAGCATAGATGCCCTTGAGGAGCTTCAAGATAGTAGATTCCCACCCCGCCATGGCAATGATGCAATGCGCCTGGGAGCGCTGAAGGGCATCATCACTGAGGCTACGGGTTCCCTTCACCCGAGCCATGAGGAGCTTGACAGGGAGGTGCTTCAGGCACACCGTGCTGGCTATCAGGTCGCCATCCACGCCGTTGAGGAGAGCACCGTGGAGGCCGCAGCGCTAGCTATAGAGAATGCCATAAACCAGGCACCTGTCAGATGCCATCGCCACCGCATCGAGCACTGCTCTATCTGCCCGCCATTGCTGCTGAAGAGGTTGAAGAGCATCAACGCCATCGTTGTCACCAACCCCTCATTTATTTACTACAGTGGGGAACGATACCTTAAGACAGTGCCCCAAGAGCAACAGAGATGGCTCTATCGCATCGGTTCCTTCTGGAGGAACGGCTTAATGCCAGCCGCTGGCTCCGACAGCCCGGTCGCGCCCGTTAACCCGCTTATAGGCATCTACGGAGCAGTCACCAGGAAAGCGGAGAGCAACGATGAGATTGTTCCTGAGGAGCAGATCTCGCCTCTTGAAGCCTTACAGATGTACACCCAAAACGCCGCTTACGCTTCCTTTGATGAAGGGGTTAAAGGCTCCCTATCTATGGGTAAACTGGCTGACCTCACCCTTTTGAGCGCCGACCCAACCCGCGTGCCAACTGAGGAGATAAAAGAAATCCACATCGAAATGACCATCACCGGTGGCAGGATTGCATGGTGCAGGTGAGGGAAACCCAAAAAACGAGGAGGCGACACAGGCCGCCTCCTCAATGCTCGTCTCTGCTCTATGACCTAGACAGTACCGTAGGACTCGTACTCCCCAAATACCCCCTTCAGAGTATCAACCATCTCCCCCTCCGAAGCATATAGCCTGACACACTCCATAAGGGGAGGAATGAGATTCACGCTTTCATCCTGAGCGGCTTCCTTCAATCGCTCTAGGCTGGCTTTCACCGCCTCATTGTCCCTTTCCCGCTTCACCTTGGCCAGATTGTCCAACTGCCTCTGCTCCGCCTCTTCCCTCTTCTTGGGATCATATGGATGGGCCACCAGCCTGCTTGTCTCCACCTCCAGCTCGTTCTCACCCAAGAAGGCATTCACCCCGACTACGACATTCAGCCCGGTCTCAATCCCCTTCTGAAACTCGTAGGCACTCCTGGCAATCTCCCGCTGTATGTAGCCGTTCTCGATGGCAGCTACCGCACCACCCATTTCATCGATCTTGCTGATGATCTCCCACGCCTCCTCCTCGATCTGATCGGTGAGTGATTCCATGAAGTAAGAACCGGCAAACGGATCAAGCACGTCACATATCCCAGCCTCACAGATCAGGATCCTCATCGCATCTTCGGACAGTTGCTGAGCCTCCAGGCTCCATCCCAATCCCAACGCTTCATCATATGGGGGATAGGGCGCAGGAACATACCCCGCCATGGCAGAGGCTATACCTCCCACAACTGCACGGGTCAAGTTATTCAGAGGGCGCTGTTTCGTCGTTGCACTGGCGACGAAAAGAACCCCAGGTTGCCGCTGTATCCAGCTTCTGGGCTCCTTTGCCTTGAACCTCTCCTTCATTATCTTGGCAAACATACGCCGCTCCGCTCTCCGCACCGCTACCTCGGTGTAGAAGTCCATACTGCCACCCAGCGTCAAGAACGTCATCTGGGACGCAAACTTATCTATATCCAACCCGGCATCAACACCAAGTTGGAAATAGGCAATCGCATTCGATAGAGTGAAAGCCAGCGTCTGTGCAGCGGTAGCGCCTGCCTCCCGCATATGATAGCCACTTATGCTCACCGGGTTTATCCCAGTTGCATGCTCCACACAAAAAACAATGGTGTCCCTGGTCATCCGCATTGAGGGTTTGAGGGGAAATACGTACGTCCCTCGGGCCACAATCTCTTTCAGAATGTCATTCTGAGGAGTACCGACCAGCTTGTCTACAGAGATGCCACGGTTCTCCGCCAGAACGAAATACATCGCCAGAGTGATGTTGGTGGTCGGATTTATGGTGAAGTTGGAGCCAATCTTGTCCAAGTCCCTGTCACCGGTGAAGGCTTCATAGAGTACCTCGAAGTCACGCAAGGTATCTATCGCTACACCAACCCGGCCCACCTCGCCCCGTGCCATAGCATCATCGGAGTCATAGCCGCACTGGGTGGGGAGGTCAAAGGCAATATTGGGCCCACCGCCCCAGCCTCGAGCCTGCATCGATTTGTAGAAATCTCGGCAATCCTCCGACGTTCCATATCCGGAGTACATCCCCGCCCTTCGCACATCCACTGCCTCGGCTTGACCCCTCGCCCGCAGACGCATAAGAGGAAATATCGTGCTAGGGTACGTTCCGGCAGTATAGGGATATTCCCCCGGGAAGCCCACCTTCTCCAGAAAGTCATGGTCCTTAACATCCAGGGGAGTATAGAATCTGGTGGGGCTCTGTTGCAGACGGTAGCGCCCCAGCGTTTTCTGCAGCGTTACCTCCTCCCAATTTTTCTTCCTATTCTCCATTTCCACCAAGTTATCCTTATCCATCCTTACCCTCCTTCTCACTAATAATAATAGAACCCAAACCAAACGAGTATTGGATAGGTAATGCTATCACTCCAACGCGGGAAAGTCAATGGGTCGAATTGACTTATCCGAAGTTCTACAGTTCCTTCCGAGAGCTAGCTACGAGGCCTCATCGCTCCAGCCACGATTTTGTCCTTAGCATGGCAAAATGTGGTGCCAAATAAGCGAGATTTTTCACCTCCGATAGCCTTGACAATGCAGGTGAATAGTGCTACAATATGTGGTGTCTAATTAGGGGGCGCCACATGTTTATCCGGGTAAAAGGGACTGAACCATATCGTTATCTCCAGGTCGTGGAGAATCACCGAGAGGGTACACGGGTTGTACAACGTGTTCTCTGCACCCTTGGACGTTTGGATCATCTCACCGCCACTGGGGCCACCGACTCTCTTCTGCGCTCCCTGGCGCGCTTTGGGCAGCGGGTGCGGGTAGTTGAGGGATATAGCAATGGTCAACTGGATGC
>JAUWRG010000033.1 GCA_030610655.1 Dehalococcoidia bacterium | reverse complement strand
GTGACCATATGCACCCGCGACCGAGCGTTGTTCTTCGAAAATGAGGGGGTCCGCACAATCGTAGAGCAATGCTGGTTGGGAATCCCTGACCATTTCCCAACAGTCCAATTGGATGGATGGGTTATCATGCCTAACCATTTGCATGGAATCATGGTCATTGTTGATTGTAGGGGCACGGCATGCCGTGCCCCTACGGGAAAATTTGGAAACCCAACACTAGGCTCATTACCGACAATCATTCGTTCATTCAAATCTGCCGTAAGCAAACGCATCAACACCTTGCGAGACACCCCTGGCGCGCCAGTCTGGCAAAGTAATTATCACGAGCACGTAATCCGTAGTGAGGAGGATTTGAACCGCGCCCGCCAATATATCCTTGACAATCCTCTACAATGGGAAATGGACGAGAATAATCCGAGTCATTCAGTGGGCAAATCCAGCGGAGGAATGGCGTTTGGTAGATAGAATAGGCGAAGTAATCGAGGCGTCGACCGGCGAGTTTATGGCGCAGTGCTATGAGCTGCACCAGCCTCCACCATTTGGCAGCCTGGTGATGACTAAGGAGGGAGAGGTGGAGATATATGGTGTTGTCTCGGGCGCCACAACCACCAGCATCGAGCCAGGGCGTCGCCCCATCGCCCGGGGCAGCGAGGAGGCCGATGAGGAGGGCATATACCGCTCAAGCCCGCAACTGGCAAAGCTGCTGCGCACCGAGTTCAGTGCGCTGGTGGTGGGGCACCGCGAGAACGAGAGGCTTCATCACTACCTGCCACCGCGGCCGGCCCGGATCCACAGCTTTGTCTATCTGTGCGACACGGATGTGGTGGCGCTGTTCAGCCAATCGCTCGATTTTCTAAGCATCTTGGTCAGCGCCCAGGGGCAGGCTGACGAGCTGGTTGCTGCCTCGCTGCGCCATGCCGCTGCAGCACATAAAGCGCCACGCGATTTCCTGGTCAAGGCGGGCAAGGATCTGGCGGTGCTTCTTGGTGGGGAAACAAATAGGCTGAACACCATCCTGCGGAGGATAAGAGGGTAATAGTGGAGACTTTACATAATCATGGAGAGAGAAGGCTGGGCATCGTTGCCTCAGGGTCGCTGACCAAGGGGGTTGAGGTTAGGCTTGATGGCGGCATCTCGGTGGAGGACATCGCTGTGGGGCGCTATGTAACCGTCGAGGGGGAGAAGCGGCGCTTTTTCGGTATGATCACCGATGTTGCTCTTGATGCCATCGACCCACGGCTTATGACCATGCCTCCTGACGTTTCCGACCCCTTTATCGCCGAGGTTATCACGGGGACGAGCACCTTTGGACGGCTTCATGTTCTGCCGGCTCTCACAATTGGCGGTGATGCCCTGAGCCTCCTTGAAGGCCCTCAGCCGGTAAAGACCGTGCCGGCCCACTTTTCCACTGTAAGAGAGGCAAGCGAGCAGGATGTGGAGCGAGTCTTCGGCCAGGTAGAGGAAAAGCAGTTCTACATAGGCACCCCGCTGGATATGGAGACCAAGGTGCGCCTCGACCCCGAGAAGCTGGTGATGCGCTCAAGTGGCGTATTTGGAAAAACCGGCACCGGCAAGACCTTTCTGGCAAGGCTCATCCTCATCGGGATAATTCAAGAAGGGGCAGCGGTAAACCTGGTCTTCGACATGCACAACGAGTATGGCTGGGAGGGCACCAGCGAGGAGGGGAGGAAGGTGAAGGCTTTGAAGCAGCTCTTCCCGTCGAAGGTCGCCGTTTTCACTCTCGACGAAGAGAATGCCAGAAGGCGCAAGGTCTCCACCGACTTTGTGGTGGAGATCGGCTATGACGAGGTCGAGCCCGATGACATCGCCATGCTTCACGAAACGCTGGGCTTGACCGATGCTGCGGTGCAGGCGACCTATCGCCTTGCCCGCAGGTTTGGGGAGCGCAACTGGCTGGAGAGCTTCCTTGCCATCGAGGGCAGGGAAGAGCTAAATGAGCTGGCGCAAAGCCTGGGAGAGCATGAGGCGACACTGGCAGCGCTACGCCGACGTCTGGAGATGCTTCGACGACTACGCTTTCTGGTGCCTCACGCCTCGGAGAATGCAATACAGCGTATCCTGGAAAGCCTGGACCGAGGTATTCACGTCGTGCTTGAGTTTGGTCGCTATGGCGACGACATCGCCTCATACATTCTGGTAGCGAACTTGCTTACCCGTCGCATCCACGAGCGCTACCGCGAGCGGGTGGAGAGGGCGAAGGGGGAGGATGTTGCCAGACCCCGACCGCTGGTTATCACCATCGAGGAGGCGCACAAGTTCCTCAACCCCGATATTTCGGGGCAGACCATCTTCGGCACTATCGCGCGGGAGATGAGGAAGTATAATGTAACCCTGCTGGTTATCGACCAGCGCCCCAGCGGCATCGATGATGAGGTTATGAGCCAGCTTGGCACCAAGATAACATGCCTTCTCGATGACGAGCGGGACATCGATAGCGTGCTCGCCGGGGTCTCGGGAAAGAGCGAGCTAAAGTCGGTGCTGGCGAAGCTTGATAGCAAACAGCAGGCGCTCATCTTCGGCCATGCTGTCCCCATGCCGGTGGTGGTGCGGACGCGGGAATATGGCTCGCCCCAGTCCTATAAGGAGTTTGGATTCCGCGAAGCGCTGGAACGGAAGAAGAAGGCTGAGGAGGAAGCAAAGGATTTGTGGGGGTGAAACCACTCTGAATATGGTCATGGGCTTAAAAAAGGAGGTAGGTAAATGGCGAAGACGATAAGGATTTTGGTCTTTGGGGCGTTGCTGGTGGCTGCGGGCTGTTTGTGGGGGTATGTCTGCGGGATGATTGGCGAAAGATATGACCTCATATTTTCGCCAGGGATGTCCCTTCTCTATCTTGGGCTATGGTTCCTTGGTGCGCTGGTGGCGATTGCGGTGACCGGTGGGCTTGTTGCTGTGCTTCTTCGCCCCTTCTGGGTAGCAGCCGTTGCCTTTGCCCTCTCCGCCGTGGGTATGTTCCTCCTTTGGGAGATAAGCATAGTTAGCGGTATTTGCGCGGCAGTGTATTTCTTAATTGGGCTGCTCTACGTGGCAGGCGTCCGAGCTGAGATCGGAAGTCGCATCCGCTTTTCCGTGTGGCATGTGATGCGCAGTCAAGGAGTGTTGCTTGTGGTGCTGGTGGCGATAGCGTGTACCAGCCTCTATTTTGGATATGCCGCTGATATCGAGAGCGAAGGATTTTCCCTCCCTGAGGATGGAGTCAACTGGGCAGTGGATATAGCGGATGAATACCTCGATGTGATATTGCCCGGGGAGTCACTATCCCCTGAGGAGAAGCAGGAAGCTCTAGACGAATTGAGGGCGATCCTCGAGGGCGACTTGCCGGACAGGGTTGCGCCTTATGAAAGATTCATTCCGATTGGCCTCGCTGTAATTGCTTTCATTATTTTAACACCAGTTGTGTTCTTGCTTTCCTGGATACCGATCTTGATTCTATCTATCCTCTTCGTCATCCTGGTCCGTTCCGGCGTCGTGAAAAGGGTGACCAAATCAGTCAAGGTAACCAGATTAAGCATCGAGTGAATGGATTTGTGAGGGTGAAGCCATTTTGAATATGACTATGCGTTTAGTGAAAGGAGGCAATGAATAGTGATAAAGAGATTACTTATGGTTTTGGTGGTCCTCTGTGGGGTTGTGGCTGTGGTGGGGTTTTTTCTCCCGTGGATCGATGTAGGGGCTTCTATGAGTAGCGCAGAGCATGTTTCCGGTTGGCAGATATACAATGATTATGACCTGCTGTTCTCTGTTATAGTCCCCGGCGGTGCTGCCATTGCTGTTATCTTTGGGCTTGTTGCGGTTATCTTCCCAAGGGTCGCAGTCCTTAAAGGGATAGCGCTATCGGGGGCACTGGTCGCTGTTCTGGTTGCAGGTGGGCTCTACTATGGTGTTACCGAGGCTGCAAATTATGTTAGCGACTATACTGGCGAGGGTTGGCTGTATATCGGAGTTGGCTATGGACTGCTTGTTTCTCTTGCAGGCGCTGCAGTGGCGTGGCTTTTGTCTATATTGGGACTTATACCGTAAACTTGCTAAACTCATAAACACTGCCAAAGGCAGTAATCTTTCTGCTCCAACCACGCCTATAGTAGGGGCACCGCCTGCCGTGCCCCTACATTGGGCTGCGAAGCAGGTAGAAAATTGGGGGCGAGACATTTTTGAAATGCCTAAAATTGAACGAGAAATCAAAATTAAACAGTCTTTTGTGTTGGTAAAGGGGGCTACAGGTAGGGGCGTTCAATTGAACGCCCCTACAAATTGAGGATTGAATAAAGGTATTAAGCATGTCCATCAAGAGCTATACAAAACGCTATCCACTGATTGAGGAGGTCTCCACCTCCTTAACCGCCGCTGAAGCCTTTGAGCTTTTTAAGGATCGTCATTTTAGCTTCTTCATCGATAGCGGGATGGACACTGAGAAGCTGGGTCGCTACTCCTTTTTGGGGAGCGACCCTTTTCTCGTTCTGAAGAGCCGTGGTGAAGAGGTGGCCCTTCTCTATGGTGATAGGGAAGAGGTGGTAGTGGGAAATCCCTTCGATGTACTGGGGCAGGTGCTGGAGAATTATGCTGTAGACCCGTGTCCTTGCCCCATCCCCTTCGTCGGTGGCGCAGTGGGCTACTTCAGCTATGACCTGTGCCATTTTATCGAGCGGCTCCCCGTGACGGTCATCGATGACCTCAACCTCCCAGAATGCTATCTAGCCTTCTATGATGCCATCATCGCCTTTGACCACCTCGAAGGCAAAACCTATGTTGCCTCCACAGGCTTCCCCGAAATGGAAGAGGATAAACGGGTGGTGAGAGTGAGGGAGCGCCTCGATGAACTGAGGTGCATGATAGCAGAAGCACCTTGTTCTGAAGTCGCCTCCAGTGAGAAAAAGGTGATGCAGCTTCGTTGCAACTTCACCCATGAGGGCTATGTTGAGGCGGTGGCTGCGGCCAGGGAATACATCTGCGCCGGCGATATCTTTCAGGTCAACCTATCGCAGCGATTTGAAGCGGACCTACCTGTCCATCCCTATGACCTGTACCGCAGGCTGCGCTTGATAAATCCGGCCCCGTTCGCTGCCTACTTTGACTTTGGCGATGTGGCTATTGCCAGTTCCTCCCCGGAGAGATTTCTCCTCGTTCGTGGGGACCACGTGGAGACGCGTCCTATCAAGGGAACTCGCCCCAGGGGAAAGTCGGTGGAGGAAGACGAAGCGCTGGCAAGGGAGCTTATCCAGAGCGTAAAGGACCGCGCTGAAAATGTGATGATCGTTGATCTGGAGCGGAACGACCTGGGGAGGGTGTGCCGCTATGGGACGGTTAGGGTCACCGAGCTGTGGACGCTGGAGAAATACCCCACCGTGTTTCATCTCACATCCAATGTGGAGGGGAGATTGCGCCAGGACAAGACCCGCATCGACCTGCTAAAGGCGACCTTCCCCGGTGGCTCGATCACCGGCGCCCCTAAGGTGCGCTCTATGGAGATCATCGATGAGTTGGAGCCGACAAAGAGGAGCGTCTATACCGGTTCCATCGGCTACCTGAGCTTCAACGGTGATATGGACATCAATATCGTGATTCGAACGTTTATCATCAAAGAAGGCAGGGCATATTTTCAGGTTGGTGGTGGCATTGTCTACGACTCCGACCCTGAGGCGGAGTATGTCGAGACCATGGATAAGGCTAAGGCGCTTATCGAGGCGCTGCAGTTTTCGCCACAACTGGTAGTTGCGGAGACGAGATGATTCTGGTAATCGACAATTACGACTCTTTCGCCTATAACCTGGCCCAGTATCTCGGTGAGCTGGGACAGGAGCCTGTGGTCTATCGCAATGACCAGATCGCTCTGGAAGAGATCGAAGCCATCTCACCAAGCCACATCGTGATCTCGCCGGGTCCGGGCACGCCCTTGGGTGCCGGGATATCGAACGATGTTGTGCTCCATTTTGCTGGCAAAATCCCCATTTTGGGGGTCTGCCTGGGGCATCAGTGCATCGGCCATGTCTATGGTGGCCTCATCGTGCGAGAGGTGTCGATGCATGGCAAGACCTCGCTTATCTACCACGATGGTAAGACCATTTATAAAGGTCTGCCCAGCCCCTTTGAGGCGGGGCGATATCACTCGCTGGTGATCAAACCGTCCACTGTGTCCCCGGTGCTTGAGGTTTCGGCGCGGACGGAGACCGGTGTCATTATGGGTGTGCGTCATAGGGATTTCGTGGTTGAGGGGGTGCAGTTTCACCCCGAATCGATTCTTACCGATGTTGGTCACGATATCTTAGGGAGCTTCCTGGGCTTCTCCCATCCGGTGTGGGAAAAAGAGAACGTTTAAACCTGTCATTCTGAAAATAGATTTTATACCTGCTTTGCAGCGATCCGTTCGCCCTAAGCTTGTCGAAGGGCCGTTCATGGTTCGACTAGCTCACCACGAACGGGGTTCGATAAGCCTGTCCTGAGCAGAGCCGAAGCTCTGAGCAAAGCGAAGAGTCTTGAGAACATTCACGGAGTCTGCCCTGAGCCAGATTCTTCCCCCGATGAATCGGGGTCAGAATGACAGAAAACGAAGGGCTCTGTGTTGCAGTTGAGACAGGCCAGTAAAGAATAGTAGGTTATGGATGAGATAGTCTATCTCAACGGCTCCTTGGTGGCGCGAGAGGAGGCAAGGGTCTCGCCTTTCGACCGCGGCTTCCTTTACGGATATGGCCTGTTCGAGACGATGCGTTCCTACGTAGGACGCGTCTTCCGTCTCGACCGACACCTGGCTCGGTTAATGCACTCCGCAGGGAAACTTGGCCTCGCCTCTCAGCTTGATCCCGTTGAGCTGGAGCAGGCTATATATAGGACATTGGAGGCTAACAAGCTCCTGGATGCCCGCATCAGGCTCACCGTTGCTGCTGGTGAAGGGGAGAGGGGGCTGTCGCCTCCGCCTTCTGGCAGGCTCACCATCTTAGTAGTTGCCGAGAAACTTACCCTACCTTCCCAGATTTATCACCAGGGAATCCGCGCCGCCATTGTGAGTCCGAGGCGAAACAGCCAGTCGACGCTTCCCCAGATAAAGTCCCTGAACTACTTGGAAGGCTTTATCGCTCACTCTGAGGCGCTGGCACTAGGAGCGGACGAGGCCATTATGCTTAACGACAGGGGCTATATTAGCGAATGCAGCACCAGCAATATCTTTCTGGTAGTAACGGGAAAACTGCTCACCCCTTCCATGGACAGCGGCATCCTGCCGGGGATCACCAGGGAGGCGGTTCTTGAGTTGGCTCATGACTTGGGTATCGAAGCGATAGAGGAGGAAATCCCTCCCTCTGACCTGCTCCGAGCCGATGAGGTTTTCATTACCACTTCAGTGAGGGAGATCGTGCCCGTAGTTATGGTCGATGGCAGGCCCGTAGGCTCGGGGAAGCCTGGGGAGGTAACCAGCAGGCTGATGGCATCATATAAGGAGCTTGTACGAAGGGAGCTATGAGTTCCTCAAGTATGGTGAGGCTGCTCCCTCTCTATATGGTAGGCTTCTGTGGTCATATCGGTATCAGTCTCCTCTTCCCGGTGATTCCTCTATATGCTGAGGAGGTTTTCGGTGCTGCGGTTGCTATGGTGGGACTTGTGGTAGGGATATCCTCCTATATGGCGGCGCTGACCATGATCCCCTTCGGTATGCTCTCCGACAGGGTGGGGCGGCGAGCTGTCCTAATGATCGGTCTGGTAATGTTCAGTCTTGCCCCATTATTGTACATTGTGGTGAGCACTCCGTTACAGCTAATTCTTGTGAGAGCCATCCATGGTCTTGCCAGTGCGGCTTTTATTCCCCCGGCCAATGCTCTGGTGGTAGATATGTCTCCGCCTGAGAGGAGGGGGGAAGCTCTGGGCTGGTTCACCACTGTGATCATGATGGGATTCATAGTTGGGCCGATCACAGGTGGTTTCCTGCTAAACTCTTATGGTTTTAACGCGACCTTCTACGCCTGTAGTTTTGTGTCTCTCCTGGCCTTGCTGCTCATCCTGCCATGGCTGAGGAGCATGCCAGGGAAGCCGGTCCCCATGGAGGAGGGGGAAAGCTCCTGGGGCTGGCTGCGGCAGCGGCGCGCCGTTGGTGGTCTGCTCACAGTGCTGTTTATCGTTTTTGGCTCGGGCACCATAGTTGCTTTTCTGCCTCTCTACGGGGAAAAAATCGGCATCATGGCCTCCCAGGTTGGCATTATCATCACTGCTATTTATGCCAGCTCAGCATTGCTGCGCGCCCCTGCGGGGATGCTGTCAGACAAGATAGGGAGGGAGATAATTATTCTTTTTGGTTTTATTGTAAGCGCTGCTGCTGTTGCCTGTTTCTCCTTTCTCGCCTCCTTCCCTCTGTTGATGGTTGCGGGTATTGCCTTCGGCTTTGGCATGGGACTGGCGATGACGGCAAGCTTTGCCCTGGTGGCTGATCTTGCCTCTATGAATGCACGGGGGCTAGCCATGGGTGCAGCCAACAGCTCTCTTCAGGCGGGGCTGGCCATTGGCGCTACAGCGATGGGCGGCGTTGCCGCCGTCGCTGGCTTTGAATCTATGTTTGGGATTTGCGGCGCAATTCTGGCTGCCGGTTTGATGGTGGTCTTGTTCCTCCTTCGCCGTGGCTCAGGGCGGGATTCCCTTCATTGACCACCTCAGGATGCCATGCTATCATGATTCTTCGAATCGGAGTTTGATGTTGTGAACAAGTTTGAAAAAGCACTTAAGCGCAGCAAGGATGGCTGGTTCACCAAGGTGGTGCGTCTCTTTGATCGTCCCACGGTAGACGAGACGCTGTGGGACGAACTTGAGGAGCTTTTGATTTCTGCCGATGTGGGGGTCGCTACCGCCACTAAGCTCCTCGAACGGGTGAAAGAGAGGATGGGTAGAGAAAGGCTTACTGAGGGCTACCAGATACGCTCCGCCTTGAAAGAGGAGATGGTGGCTATGCTGAGAGTGAACGCGACCCTCAGACAGGCGTCCATAGCCCTTTCTTCGTCGGGGCCGACGGTGGTATTAATGGTTGGGGTGAATGGGACGGGGAAGACACTATCCATCGCCAAGCTTGCCTACTCCTTGAAAGAACAGAGGAAGAAGGTGATTGTAGCGGCTGCTGACACCTTCAGGGCAGCAGCTATCGACCAGCTAAAGATATTGGGGCAGTGCGTTGGAGCCGAGGTCATCGCCCATAACCCCGGAGCCGACCCCGGGGCGGTGGTCTTCGATAGCCTGGAGGCGGCAAGAGCCCGCGGCGCTGATGCGGTTATCATCGATACGGCTGGGCGACTCCATACCAAGTTCAACCTGATGGAGGAGCTGAAGAAAATTAAACGGGTGGCCTCCAAAGGCGACCCCAGAGCGCCTCACGAGGTGATTCTGGTGCTTGATGCCACCACAGGGCAGAACGGCCTTACCCAGGCTAGGTATTTCGCCGACGCAGTGGGTGTAACCGGGGTCTTTTTGACCAAGCTCGACGGCACGGCCAAAGGCGGGATCGTGCTGGCGATCTGCGATGAACTGAAGATCCCCATCCTCTTCATCGGCACCGGCGAAGAGATGGATGATATGGCTCCATTTGACGCTCAAGCCTTTGTCGAGGCGCTATTCTCTTGAGCGATGTGTTTATCTGGTGGCTCACTGTCGAGCTTTTAGGGTTCATCGCCCTTCCTGTAACTCTTACCCTGTTCAAGAGCCTGCCCGATAGGGGATACGCCTTTGGTAAGGTGCTCTCCATTCTCATCGTCTCCTACCTTATTTGGCTTACTGCCTCACTCCATATTCTGCCTAATGCTCGGTGGGCTATCATTCTGGTCATCGTCGTGCTTGCGGTGGGCTCCATCTTTCTGTTCATACGGCGACGCCGCCAAATAGCCAGCTTCATCTCGGAGAACCGCAAGGTGATCATCGCCACCGAGGCTATATTCCTGATTGCCTTTGTCCTCTGGGTAGTGGTGCGCGCCTACAACCCGGAGATCCTCTGGACTGAGAAGCCAATGGACTTTGCTTTCATCAATGGCATCCTCAGGAGCGAGTACTTCCCTCCTCTTGACCCGTGGCTCAGTGGACATCATCTCAATAACTACTACTTTGGACACATGATTATGGCTACCTTGACCAACCTCACCAGCATACCATCAGCAATTACCTTCAATCTCTCTGTGGCCCTGATCTTTGCCCTTGCCTCTATCGGGGCGTTCAGCATCGTCTATAACCTGGTTAGGCTGATGAAGGGAGGGTTTAAGGCAGCCCTTGGTTTTGGTCTGGTGGCGGCGGGATTTGTTGTTGTTCTGGGCAACCTTGAAGTGGTGCTGGAGCTACTTTATGCCCACGGCTTGGGTGGTGAAGGATTCTGGACGTGGATTGGCATTGAGGGGATGAGCAGCCCGTACCATAGTGCGCACTGGTATCCCACAGATTTTTGGTGGTGGTGGCGCGCCACGAGGATGACCCAGACAATTGTAGGCGGTGTGGTCTTAGACTATACTATTGCCGAATTCCCCATATTCACCTTTGTCTTGGGTGATCTTCATGCCCATCTTATGTCCTTGCCTTTTGTCCTTCTCTGCTTGGGTCTCAGCCTCAATATCTTGGCTACGAAGGTATCTCTTGGCCTTGCTTGGCTGAGGAGGAACATCCTTCCGTTCGTAATAATGATTGTCTGCCTGGGCGCCTTGGGACCCATTCACACTTGGGACCTGCCTATCTATGTTTTCGTCTTCATCGGGGCGATTTTTATTCAAACACGCCTCACGCGGAGGGATGGGGGGTGGTGGAAGGGTTGGGGGGCACTAAGCATTATTACATTGGTTGGCGTTTTCCTCTTCTACCTGCCATTCTACCTCAGTATTGATAGCCCGGTTTCGGGTGTCTCACCGTGGCGTGGACCGGACACTCGCCTCTTTCACTACCTAGTATTCTGGGGACTCTTTCTCTTTATTGGCGTCTCCTTTGTTGTGGCGCAAATTCGGAGTGGGCTGAGATCCATTTCTTGGCTCAGGGTATGCCTGATTTCCCTGGCTGTGCTATCGCCGTGGGTGATCTGGGCCATAGCGGTGCTGGCAACAGGGGGTGGAGTCTCCGTTTGGGGAAAGCTGGGGCATCTAGCTCCTTTGCTTATCGTGCTTGCTCTTATCATGCTAATCGCTATTCGAAAGATCGCAACGGCTGATACTCATGAGCGGAGCGCCATTTTTGCCTTGCTCCTCTTCTTTACCGCTATGCTGCTCACTGTCGGCTGTGAGCTTTTCTATGTGGAGGATGTTTTTGGCGATCGAATGAACACTGTCTTCAGATTCTATTACCAGTCGTGGGTACTATTTGCCATCGCCTCTGCATTTGCCCTATATTACCTCTATCGTCACTGGAAGGTGTCGTCCTTTGCCGCTCGTTTGGCCAGATTTAGCTGGTGGGGCTTTCTGGTGATACTCGTCATGTGTTCCTTGATCTATCCCATCGCCGCCACCTGGAGCAAGACCAATGCCTTTTCCACCAGCCCTACTATCGATGGACTGGCGTGGCTCCAGGGAGGCCACCCCGAGGAGCTGGAGGCCATCAATTGGCTCAATGCCAACGTCGATGGCGCTCCGGTGATAGTGGAGTCTCCCGGCAATTGCTACACCGACCACAGTAGAGTGTCGGCGAGTACAGGCCTGCCTACCATCCTTGGTTGGGAGCATCATGAATGGGTATGGAGAGGTTCAAATCGCCATTTCGTAGGCAGGAGGGAGGATATTGACCAGATATATAGAAGTGAGGATTTGGAGGAAGTAAAGGCTTTGCTTGAGAAATACGATGTTACCTATGTATACATTGGGCGCTTGGAGATAGATATGTACGGGGCAAAGGTGGAGTACAAATTCAGAGATTTCATGGATGTGGCCTTCGAGAACGAAGGGGTTATTATCTATTCTCGGATTGAACATTAGGGTTATGCGGTGGTCAGCTTGAGTGTTGTAGTGCATGGGTCAAACGCGAGAGCTCATTGCGGGATTTCGAGCGGGCTTGACGGACAGGTGCCCTATGCATATCATCGGTGCCGACAGTGATGAGGGATGATAGTTGCCCAATTATGAGTTGAAATAGGAGATAGTAATCGATGGAAGAAAAGGGCAAAAAAGTGGGCACTATCGATGTGATTATACCGGTTTATAACGAGGAGCGGGTCATTAGACAGAGTGTGGAAACGCTAAGACAGTTTCTGAAGAAAAACATCGCTCATAGCTGTACTATCGTCATTGCCGATAATGGCTCCACTGACAAAACATGGCAGGTAGCGCAAAGTTTATCCCGTGAGTATCCCGATGTCGTCCCCTTGCACTTGGACGAAAAAGGGCGAGGGCGTGCACTGCGCCGCGCTTTGCTTGAGAGTACCGCCGATATCGTAAGCTATATGGATGTTGACCTATCCACCGACCTTGGAGCCTTCCCGGCGCTCATTCAAGGAATTGAAGAAGGCTATGACATCGTAATAGGCTCTCGCCTTATGCCCGGCTCATCGGTGAAGCGTTCTTTTAAGCGCGAATTGACGTCCAGAACCTACAACCTGCTCCTTAAGGCGATGTTTAGAACAGGATTCTGCGATGCGCAATGTGGCTTCAAAGCCTTGACCAGCAAAGCTGCCCACGAACTCGTCCATCTGGTTCAAAATCAATTGTGGTTCTTTGATACCGAGATGCTTCTGCTAGCCCGCAGGAAAGGCTATCGGATCAAGGAGGTTCCCGTCGTATGGGTCGAGGACCCCGACTCTAGGGTTTCCGTGCCCAAAACAACTTTCGAGTATCTTAAGGAATTGCTGAGGATGCGGTTTCGCCCGCCTGCCTGATTTACAGGAAGGAATGGTGATGCTTTCAGTTCAAGATTCTCTGCGGTTGTTAGATTATTGGGGTAGACGCTGCACACCATTTGGTGGGTGGGGTAGGCACTACAGGGTGAGAGACCAGGCGTTGATTGTATTTTGATGATACAAGTGTTGTATGTCATATTGTGGTGGCTGGCCCTAGTCGTTATTGGCTTGGTCAGCTTTCCCTTGGTCTCCAAGGTATGCAGCGGTCTGAAAGATAAGGGTTATTCCATATCCAAATTAGTGGGGCTTTTGATTCTTACCTTCCTCGTCTGGATGTTTTCAAGCCTGCAAATACTTCCGTTTGGATATGTCAGCATCGTGATTTCTTTTCTACTGCTGGCGTCGTTCTCTCTCTTCTTCGGGAGGAAGCAACTGAAGCTCGCCGATTGGCCCCGAAAATCCATCATAATCAGCGAATCAGTCTTCACTGGCTCCTTTGTTATCTTTTTATTGATTATGGTGGGGAAACCGGATATCTATTTGGGTGGCGCAGACTACTTTATGGATTTCGCCTTCATGGGGTCGATTCTCAGGGGCGGTTATTTCCCGCCTGTCGACCCCTGGTTTGCCGGCGAAGGCCTGTCCTATTACTACGGTGGGCATCTTATGGCAGCGATTCTCACCGTAGTCACCAGGGTGCCACCGGCGATAGCATTTAATATAGCGGGAGCGATGTTTTTTGCCCTCGCTGTATGCGCTTCCTACGGCTTGGGCTACAATATTACCAGGCGAAATCTTTATGGAGTGCTTGCCGCTCTTCTCGTCTGTGTAGCTGGATTTATCACTGGGACATATCAATTAATTGGTTATCTATTCCATACCGATATTATGGGCTCGTTCCATATAGCTGCCCCTAATATCATGGAGTGGATACTCAATTTTGATTTTTGGGGTGCGCCTTGGCTTATACCGGGTGCTATGGCTCAGTATCCCTATTATCTATTCCTAGCGGGAACGCTACATGCGTTCATGATGAGCATACCATTTCAGATCATGTTTATTATGCTCATCTTTGCTCTTTTCCAGAAAGGCCAACTCGGTGAAAGAGTTTCAACATCGGACACACTGCTGGATGTATTTATAGTGGGCCTCAGCCTGGGGTTTTTCTGCATCATAAATACCTGGGAATATCCGGTATATATAGCACTTACGCTGGCCGCTTTCGTGCTTTTGAGGATAAGACACAGCATAAAGTGCACCGTGGGTGTTCTTGGTGGCATACTCGGCGTGAGCTTCCTATTATATATTCCCTACTACTTGTCGAGGAGCATGGGCGGGGTAAGTGGGCTTGGCTTAGTGACAGGCAGGACGGATTTAGCTAGCTTTTTTGAGGCCTGTGGTCTGTTCCTATTTCTTGCCTTCTCGCTGCTTTTTGTATTGCGGAAACGGGAACTGTTTAGGGGGAAGGTAATCATTCTAGCCGCCATTTTCATCTTGTTGGCTACAATTCTAGCCGCAGTGCTCCTCGGATTCCCCCTCCTTGTAATACTGGTGCCGATGATCCTATTCTCCCTGTACTACATATGTAAATCAAAATCGAAAACAGAAAAGGAGTTCATATTGCTTCTCGTCATCATGGGTGCATCATTAGCATTGTTATGCGAGATTTTCTACATCGATGATTGCTACGGGCCACCATGGGAGAGATTCAATACTGTTTTCAAATTCTATGTGCCGCTATGGGTCTTTCTCGGCATATCTTCGGCCTATGCTGTGTTCTATGCTCTAAGCAAGCTAGGGAAGAGAATAAAGTTTGTTTGGCTTGCTGTCGCTGTTGTTCTCCTTTTGGCATCCCTAGTTCATCCCGTTGTGTCTACAGTGAGCGCTACCAGCGGCAGACATACCGGTTGGGGGCTTAGCCGGGGGACCCTCGATGGTATGGCCTATCTTGAATCCATAGAAAAAGGCGACTATGCGGCCATCGAGTGGATAAATGCTGAAATCAAGGGATCCCCGGTGATACTGGAGGCGCCAGGTGCTGTTTTCCAGTATGTTTCTCGTGTGTCCACATTTACCGGATTGCCTACGATAATAGGCTGGACATCATGGGAGGTAATGTGGAGAGGCGATTGGGGTGAAGTAGAGGAAAGAGAGAAGGACGCGGACAGGATCTACAGCACACTGGACAATGAGGAAGCGATGGCCCTGCTGGAGAAATACGATGTGGAGTACATCTACATAGGGCGAGTGGAGCAGGAGAAATACGAAAGTGACGGATTGCAGAAGTTTGCTGTTCAGCCGGAGGACTATGAGTTGATATACGAAGATGAGGGGGTAACCATCTACAGGGTAAGGGAGGAGTAGTGGAGAGCTTTGGCAACTCTTTTACGTCGCTGGCGAGCCGCTTGCGCCCATATCTCAACTGGGAGATGGCTGTCTACGTCCTACTCTTGGTTGTCGCCTTGGGGATGCGCCTGTGGGATTTGGGCGCGCCTGGAATATCCCACGACGAGAGCCTTCATGGTATTTACAGTTGGTATCTTGCCAATGGGCAGGTCTATTATCATAATCCCATGATGCATGGCCCGTTCCTGTTTCATGGAACGGCGCTGAGTTTCCTTATCTTTGGCGATAGCGACTTCACAGCACGTTTGCTTCCCGCCCTCTTCGGCACAGCACTGGTGGTGCTGCCGTACCTTTTACGCCGACAACTGGGCAGACTGGGTAGTCTATGTGTAGCTGCACTGCTTGCCTTTTCTCCTGGGATACTCTACTTCAGTCGCTATGCCAGAAACGACGTCTTCACCCTTGTATGGAGCCTCCTGTTGGTTATTTTCATGTGGCGCTATTTCGAGGCGCGGAAAGCCCGTTACCTTTATCTAGGTGCTGCCGCTTTGAGCCTCAATTTCTGCACCAAGGAGACAAGCTACATCACTTTAGCCACCTTTGCCCTTGTCCTGTTCACCTTTTTGGCCAAAGAGCTGTTTGGCCGGGTAAGAAAGGGCTTCGACCTGAAAGACCTTTCTGCACCTGCCGAGTACTTGATTCTCATAGGCACCCTGGCGCTACCCCTTTACTCGGCGTTTATCCAGCTAGTCCCCGGGGTGGACCTGCCTAGCGGTGTTCACTGGCTAAAGGTGCTTACTGTGATCATACTCTTCGTTCTCTGTGCGGCGCTTGGGATTCGGTGGAACTGGCGACGCTGGCTGTGGAGTGCCCTAGTTTTCTACGGCATTTTTGCTATCCTCTACACTTCCTTCTTCACCAACCTCTCGGGATTCGCCAGTGGCATGTGGGGCTCTGTTGATTATTGGATAGAGCAGCAGGATGTGGCAAGAGGGGGGCAACCCTGGTTCTACTATCTTGTTGTTCTTTCTGTCTATGAGTTCCTGCCCCTGCTCTTCGCCTGTGTCGGTGCCGTCTACTACGCGATAAGAGGGAGTTTCTTCCCTCGCTTCCTGATAGGATGGGGACTACTCAGCATAATCCTCTATTCGTATTCGGCGGAAAAGATGCCCTGGAACTACCTTCATATCACCCTCCCCGCCATTCTTCTTGGGGGAATGTTCATTGGCCGACTTCTCGAGGCCTTCGATTGGAAGGGAACGAGAGCTTGGGCGATAAGAGGGGGCACCATACTTGTCTTGCTTCTTCTGTTCCCCTTCTCTGTGTACGGCGCTTTCCAGGCAAGCTACGACAAGAGTGAGGAGGCTCCAGAGATGTTGGTCTACGCCGGCATATCCTACGATGTACCGAGGATCATGGCTCAAATTGAAGAGCTTGCTGAGGAAAGAGGGGAGGGAAAGGATATGAGGATCACTATCGATTCCTCACTCACCTGGCCCTGGTACTGGTATCTAAGGAATTATAAACATGTTAGTTATTCCGACCTTTCCTCCATAAATCAACCTCCTGAAGGGACAGTTCTCCTTGTCGAAATCAGTCACAAGTCTGCTGTGGAGCCCTATCTGGAAAAGTATGGAGATGGGGAGAGATTCCGCGAGTTACTGTGGTTCCCTGAGGAGTATCGGGATTTCGACATAGGATGGTGGTGGGGCTACTTCTTACATAGAGAGACCCTGGGTCCTTACTGGTCCACAGAGGGCATTGCTTACTTTCCACCAACTGTACCGTGATTGCGGCAGTGCGGTTCCTGAACTATAATAGCTGCCTAAGGAGCTGATATTGCTGAGAAACACCCGTTTTTGGATTGGGGTTGGAATCACGCTTCTCTTCCTGCTTCTTTTCATTTATCAAATCCGTGATGACTTCGGCGAGATGGGCCGGGCGCTGGGAGAGGCAAACTACATATTCCTCCTCCCTGCCCTTCTTATCTATGGGGTGGGCGTTTTTTTTCGGGCAGTACGCTGGCGTTATCTCTTAAAGCCCCTGAAGGGCTTCTCCTCTTTTCGTCTCTTCCCGCTGATCCTAATCGGCATGCTGGTGAATAACGTGCTGCCGGCACGCCTGGGCATAGTGGCCCGAGCCTACATCTTGGGCGAACGGGAGGGTATCAGCAAGATGGCCACCGGGGGTACTATGGTGGTGGAGCAGGTCTTTGACGGGTTGGCGCTTCTCCTCTTTGCAGCGATCATTTCCTTTTTCGCTCCTTTGACGGGATGGCTCCAGCAGGTCATCAATATCACAGCCGGACTTTTTGTAGGCGCAGTAGTAATATGCTTCATCCTGGCTTCCTCGCCGAGAGTCGCCCGATTGGCGATCGCAGTGGTGCTTCGCTTCCTTCCTCAGCGGTGGCGGGGAAAAACCGAAAAGTGGTTGCTTCTCCTCATCGAAGGACTGGGCATAATGCGCAGCCCCATCAAACTTCTCATCGTATTGATGATATCGATACTGGTCTGGGTCTGTGAGGCGGGAATGTTCTATATGGTGGGTTTTGCCTTCGACCTGGAAGTGCCCTTTTATGCCTTCTTGCTGGCGACGGCGGTGGCCAACCTAGCATGGGCGCTGCTGATGACTCAGGGAGGCTTGGGGTCTTTCGATCTCGCTTGCCAGAAAACATTGGAGCTATTCAATGTTGGGGCAGGCGTTGCTGCATCCTATACCGTTGTTTTACATGCACTCATACTCTTGACCACGATTCCGCTGGGATTTGTGTTTCTATGGATGGAGAATGTTTCTTTGGCAGAGGCGGTTGGCGGGAAGCAAAAATTGGCAGAAGAGCAGGACCATGAGGAGGATAAATAGTGAATTTTGGTATCGTCGGTGGCGGGCTCGCTGGGCTCACCGCTGCTTATGAACTGGGCAAAGAGGGGCATAAAGTAAGCGTCTTCGAAAAAGAGGCTGAGCTTGGTGGCCAAGCAGCTACCTTCATGGTGGCCGGGGAACGCCTGGAGGTATTCTACCACCATATATTTGCCAGTGATGTTGATATAATCAGCCTAATCAATGAACTAGGGCTAGGCGAAAAGCTCATGTGGTTGGACTCCAGGGTAGGCTTCTTTCATCAGGGGAAAATATACGATTTTGTCACCCCAATAGACTTGATGAGGTTCAGCCCGATAGGATTAGTCGACCGATTGCGTCTTGGACTCATTTCCCTATACCTCAGGTGGTATAAGAATTGGCCTAAGATGGAAGGGACGACTGCCAAGGAGTGGCTCTTAAGGTATGGGGGAAGACGCAACTATGAGGTTGTCTGGGGCCCACTGCTGAAGAACAAGTTTGGCGCCAGTTCCGATGAGGTTAGCATGGTCTGGTTCTGGGGGAAAATACACCTGCGCTTCACCTCACGCCAGCAAGGAAAAGAGCGCCTTGGCTATATGAGCGGGAGTTTCGGAACTTTGGTCGATGCCTTAAAGGAGCGAATCATCGATTGTGGCGGACAGATCCACACCTCTTCACCGGTGAGCACGATCATTGTGGAGGAGGGAAAAGCAATTGGGCTTCGAGTGGGAGAGCAAACGTATCCCTTTGATGCTATTATCGCCACCGTGCCGTCGCCAGCCTTCCTAGACATGGTGCCCCAACTCCCGGCAGGCTATGCTCAAAAGCTGGAGAGGGTGCGCTACCAGATGGCGGTTTGCCTCGTTCTGATTTTGAAGAGACCCCTTTCCCATATCTACTGGCTGAATGTCAGCGATCCCTCTATCCCGTTTGTCGTTGTTATCGAGCACACTAACTTCGTAGACCCCTCCATCTACGATGGCAAACGGATCATCTATATTTCCAACTATGTATCCAAGGACAGCCCCCTCGGTTCGCTCGATGCCGACGAATTGCTCATCGAGTATATGCCTCATCTTCGAAAGATCAATCCTGAGTTCGACCCCGCCTGCATAGAGGAACGTTACCTCTTCCGTGAGGAAGCGGGGCAACCGATTATCACCACCCACTATTCGTCACGAGTCCCGGATCACCGCACGCCGATCTCTCACCTCTACCTGGCGAACACTACCCAGATATACCCTGAAGATAGGGGGATGAACTACAGTGTCAGGTTGGGACGAAAGACAGCAAAAATGGTGAGTTCTGGGAGCGCAATGTTTCCATAAATATCCGACAGTCCATGTAAAATATGGGCATGACGAATGAAACCTTGATAGTTCTATGCTGGGAGCTCTATGAACAGGGAATGCCAAAAATCCGGATAGCCAGAAGAGTGGGGAAGCATCGTGA
>JAUWRG010000016.1 GCA_030610655.1 Dehalococcoidia bacterium | reverse complement strand
TATCGTGCATGATGCCATCGATTCGATAACGAATTAGAACAGCATCCTTCTGAGGCACAATATGGATGTCCGATGCCCTACTCCTTACCGATTGGTTGAGCAACATCTCCACCGCTTTGACCACAGGAGCATTGGTGACGGCATCCAGAATGAGGGCCGGATCGGTTATATCAGTTGTGCGGACAGAACCCAGCAATTGCTTGATGTCTCTCTCGACCCGCATACCCGATCTGTACTGGCTATCGATAGCATCGGCAATGCCATCGTGAAGAGGTATAACCGGCTTGACCTTCTTCTTGGTCAAAGCGGAAAGGGTGTCAAGAAGCTGACGGTTATCTGGTTCCGCTGTCGCCACGGTCAAGGTATCACTGTCCACGGCTATAGGTAAGATATTATGCCTCCGAGCCACTTCCTCCGAAACCAGTGCCAAAGCGGCCGGCTGAACCTGTATCTCCTTCAGGTCGATGGTTGGAACATTGAGCTGGAAACTCAGCACCATAGCCAGCGTTTCCTGGCTGACCAGCTTTTCTTCTAGGAGAACCTGCCTTAGATCCTTTCTCGCCCGCTTAGCCGTCGCACGGGCAGTGTCAAGCTGCTCTCTAGTAAGAAAAGCGCCCTCAACCAAGAGACGGTCTATCCCTTTGGAGGCCTTAGTGCGCTTGAGCTTGCTGTCGACCATAGCTCTCAACTCCTAATTTTTCACTCCTCATAGTATTTTGCAAATGCAAATGTAATTTAAGCACATTTGTTAGCATTTGTCAACCCCTATAGCCTATTGATAAGAATAGGGGATTGCTAGGAATATTAGATATCCAATACAATACTTAGAATCATATAGCAGTGTATCGTGTCATAATAGGTAATGTCCCAACTCTCCTGTAAAAGCTCCTGGCATGGATACCTCCAGAGTTAAGCATTCTACACCGCTGCCAGTTCCTTTTCAACCACTTGGCTCGACTCACCATGACGATTATCTACACTATCGGCGGTGGTCGATATGATCTACATTAGTCTGCGGCATAAGCATCATAGCGGCGGATGTAATAAAAAGCGCTCGAGGGTAGGGAGTGAATACATTCACTTGCCAAAGCGCGTATCGTGGTGATAAAATCACAAGCGGCAATTATAGCATAGTCCCTGTAGCTCAGAGGATAGAGCAACTGCCTTCTAAGCAGTGGGTCGTGGGTTCGAATCCCCCCAGGGACGCCATTTGCGCACGTCTCAAAGCTGGCTGAAATCCCGGCCGCCGGGCGAAAAGGGTCAAAAGCCCAACTGCTTCGACAAAAGGGGACGCGATAACAGCTAAGTTTAAAAGCCCTCCTTCTTTGCCGGTTGGCACCGACAGCATCCAGACTGGACTGGAAAGCCTTATCGAAATTTGCACACTGTGCGCCCGCGCCGAGGGGAAAAGCCCACCAGGGATTATTTGCTCCAAACTCCACCTCGATAGCTACCAGACCCTGCGCTAGGCTTTCTATCTGGCACTATTAGATACAAGCCCGCTGCAAATATTCTCCGAACGATCCTTCCGCATGGTTCCCTCGAAGGAGGAACTCCTGCAAATCGTCGCCATCGGGGTGATGATTCCATTCAGTTGGCTCAAGTTTTATTACGTCGGTATCATCATGAAGCGTATTTAAACGGACTATTGGAGAGCTTCCTTCTCGCAGCACGTGCCTCCATCATGGTATTGATACAGCTCACAGGCATCACTCCTACCAAGTTCTGGGCATCCCCAGGGCGATACAGCTTCCCTCCCCTACCACCGAGATTCTTCGACGGAGCCTGCCCTGAGCACCATGAGATTCTTCCCCTCAACAGAGTCGAGTCTTTGACTTCACTTTGTGAAGGGTCAGAATGACAGGAAGCCGAAGGGGCTCAGAATGACAAAACGAGACCGCGCAGCATGACAATGGGGAAAAGGCGATGTCCTACCAACGTAATCGGACGGCTGCGCTTCCTTGCACCACTTTGCCTGAAACGTTAAACTAGAATGACAGTGCTCCATACGAAGGCCGATGCAAATAAGTTTGAGAACCTGAGGCATGCATGAGATGACAATCGCCCAGAGTATACTAGATATCGCCATTGCTGCCGCTGAGAAGGAGGGGGCGCAAAGAATTATCAAGGTCAACGTGGTAGCGGGCGAGTTGAGGGGTATTGAGCCTATGCAGCTCACCTTCTGTTTTGGCCTGATGGCAGAGAATACCATCGCCAGCGCGGCTAACCTCGGCCTGGAAATAACCCCGGCAAAAGGTAGATGTAAAGCGTGTGAGGAAATTTTCACCGTGAAAGATTATCAATATGTATGCCCCAAATGCCGCAGCGGGGATATCCAAACTGTTGGTGGAACAGAGCTTCGAGTGATAGATATCGAAGTTGAATAAGGAAATTGAAAAGGAGAGGACCTATGACTGAATCAGTCTATGAGAAACTGGCTGACGCGGTAAATGCTAGAGGGGGAGCGATCCGTGGCATGAAATGCAAGGAGTTTTTTACCCTGCTGGAGGAGCTTTTCACGCCCGATGAGGCGGCACTAGGTGCTAAGATGCCCATGAGCCCGGTTACTGCAGAGGACCTTGCCAAGGAGATTGGCAGCGACCCCAAGGATGTAAAGTGCAGTCTGGAAACCATGGCCGACAAGGGGCTCGTGTTCAGCCGCGACCGCAATGGTGTTAGATTCTACACCTTGCTGATCCTTGTCCCCGGCATCTTCGAAATGCAATTCATGAGCGGGGAGGTGAACGACCGAACCAAGAAACTGGCTCGCCTCTTTGACGATTATTTCGAGGCAGTCACGCAACCGTCAGCAGCCGCCACCGCACCCTTGGTTGCTTTCCCCTTTGCCAGAGTCATTTCGGTAGAGCAGGAAATCCCGAGCAGTGTTGAAATCCACCCCTACGATAAGGTGTCGGAGTACATCGCCAACGCCGACGACATAGCGGTCGGTACGTGCTACTGTCGCCATCATGGGGAGCTGGTGGGACGCCCTTGTGACAGGCCCAAGGATGTGTGCATGGCCTTCGGTCCCCAGGCCAGGTATATTGCCGAGCGCGGCTTTGGCAGACGGATAACCAAGGAGGAGGCAATCGAGGTGCTCGACCTTTCTGAAAAAGCGGGGCTGGTACATTGCTCCAGCAACACCGGTAAATACCTCGACTTCATATGCAATTGCTGCGGTTGCCACTGCGGTATTCTTCGCAGCATAAAGAACGCTGCCGCTCCCAGCATGGCAGCCAACTCCAGCTTTATCGTAACCGTAAATGAGGAAGAATGCATCGGCTGTGGCGACTGCCTGGATAGGTGCTGGATGGACGCCCTCACCATGGAAGGCGACATCGTAACTCGGGATGCCGTGCGCTGCATCGGGTGCGGGATCTGCATCTCAGCCTGCCCCACTGGTGCATTGACGCTGGAGCCCAGAGAGAACGCACCTGTGCCACCTTCTACCTGGCGAGACCTCAATGCAATCATGATGACTTCTTTGCAGCAGAACCAGTGATAACAGAAATCAATTGAGTCCACCAGCCGTAAGGATACTTTGAGGGGAATTCCCTATTGTCATATCAGTAGGGGAGTCCAGAGGGGTATCCCTCTGGCGAGGGTCTTGGGGTGTCCCCCAGAAAAACATATCAGGGTGGGCCGGTGGGCTCGATTCTTTGACGCAACGATTGGAGGTGATGTACACTCCGTCACGGAGGTGAACTAGATGAAGAGATATTTTGTGATGGTTCTCATTACAGCGGCCCTGCTGGCTTGTAGCTGCGGTGGTGAAGGAAACAAAACCTACACGGAACCGCCACCCATGATAATTGATACCGCCAAGCACTACACTGCTATCATTGAAACGGAGAAGGGCAATCTGGTACTGAAGCTATTCGCCGCCGATGTCCCGGTAACTGTCAATAACTTCGTCTTCCTGGCTAATGATGGGTTTTACGATAACTGCACGTTCCACCGTGTAATACCAGGCTTTATGGCTCAAGGTGGAGACCCTACTGGAACAGGAACTGGCACCCCCGGCTACTACATTCCCAACGAAATCACCGAGCATACTCATGTGGCTGGCGCCTTATCGATGGCTAACTCCGGCGCGGATAGAAATGGCTGCCAGTTCTTCATTTGCTATGAGCCGAAGCCGCATCTCGATGGCAATTACTCCGTCTTCGGCCAGCTAATCGAGGGAATGGATGTCCTCGAGTCACTCACGCCTAGAGACCCGACTCAGAACCCAGATTTCGAGGGCGATACCATAATACGGATAACCATAGAGGAGAGCTAGACATCATCGCAGGATTTCAGAGATAGAGCGCCATGTCCTGTCTATTACCCCACCTCTAATGGCAACAAGCCATGAACATAGCGAGTGAGGTCACTCTGTTCATTATCATTGGTTGGGGCAGTATAGAAAATCAATTTTTTGATATTCGTTCCTATCATGATTATTGTAGTAGAACTTGGCAAATAGCGGGTCAACCTTAGCGATAGCGTCATAGTCCCATGGCGGGGGTGCACATTCTGGACACCAATGCCCCGCTTTAATACATACAGGGGTAGCTTCCCAATCATGTCCAAAGCCACATTTCCATTTGAGCTTTGACCCAATACCACTAAACTCTGTTGAGAGGCATTGCCCACCCCTTGATTCAGCCAGTTCTCGCATATCATCTATTGTATAGTCCTCAGATGCCATTCGCTTATTACGCCCCGCTTCTTCACCAGGCTCTGCATGAATATGATCGTGCCAATCGTGAATGTTTTCCCATGCTTCTCGGCTACCGGAAAAAGCCTTGATCTTCTCCTCTTCGTTGTTTTCTATCCATTTTAAAGGGTCTGCCATTCTTTTCATAAATGCTTTGACGATAGCGGTAGGTGCCATTCTAGCTCCCAATTTCAAATACCACGGGATGGCATCTTCTACCTGCCTATAATGGTCCTCAAGAGAATGACGCCAGTGACCTAGATATTCATTGAGAACCCAACTATCATCATACCAACAGCAATGGAAGTTCCTTAAGGCGAACCAATTGAGCGGCATTATCTTTCTATAATCCCCCAAACCGAAGATTCTCATCATTCGCTCCAGATAATCCTTATACACAACCCGGCATGACGGGCCGCCTCCCATATTGTATACCCTACCATAAAACTCGTCGGGGGCCTCTAAGGTTTGGACCAGCCCGTACCCTGCATCTTCCTTGGTAATAAGCTCAATGTGGGTATTAACAGGCTGATGGAATAGAATTGGATCAATTAGTGATAGTGCATTCGGGATAGCGATATAAGTCTGTCGCATTGAGACCCAATGTTTTAGACCCGATTCTATAACCGCTCTTTCTGCTGCTACCTTTGTCGTGGCATAAAAGTCACCAACGCTTGGTTTGAGAGGGTCGCCAACCTTGACCATATGGATAGGTGGAAGCCGATCCCCATATGCGGCTACGGTACCGACATAAACAAAGCGTATATCGTCGCCATTGTTTGGCTGCTTCTTAATCGCAACAATTATGTTCTCTGTACCGCCAAGATTTATCTTGTTAGCAAGGGAAGGATTGTAGTCTGCCGCCGGCGCGATAAATGCAGCCGGATGGAGAACATGATCTACTCCGTTAACCGCCTCCAATACATCATCGGGGTTTTGTAAATCTCCCCAGACCACTCTAAATCCGTCTTGATTCTCGTATTGTCTAAAATCCCTCTTCTCTTGCTTGGTAGGCCTGAGCAAAATTACGATGTCATATTTATCTCTTCTTCTAAGTAGCTCTTTTAAGGCCTCGCCGCCCATCGAGCCGCTTGCGCCAGTCAGAAGCACTTTTTTCTTTGCCATTTTACCTTCTCACTGTACCATTGTTACACGCAGTCTAAGGGACATGCCAAGCTATGCTATAAGCTTGGCTGCTGTCGAATTGGCTTACATGCACCAGCCCATCGTGGTTGATTCCGATGTCCACGACTACCCTGAAGTTCGTCACATTGGTAACAATACAAAGAAGTTGCGTAATCTTGCTGTGACATATCTTACGCATGTTATGCCCGATCGCAGTGGACGTGTTTTGCAGAGCTCTAGCTTCAGAGATTACGGAGAAGCCGTTTCATGCCGGGGCAGCCTATTTCAGCCTCGGAATCGGGACGCCGCTTCTCACCAATTGCTTTGAAGCCGCATTTCTCGTAGGCATTCTGTGCCGGCGTATTGCCAATGAAGACGCCGACCTGGGCGAGGCCAAACCCTTGCCGTCGGCCCTTTTTAAGGATCTCATTGAGCAATATGTCTATCAGTCCCCGTCGGCGGAACTCTGGTAGTGTGGCCACATTCTCAATAATCCACGCGCCTTCAGGCTCGTCGGGATAGCAGTATATAATCGCGGCCACACCCCTCTGGTTGTCCACCCGCTGGTTTTCACAGTCAACCCAAGCTTCTCGTGGACCTGTAGAAACGCCCGCCCCACCTTGTCCAAGCCCAACTCCTTTGGATCGTAGCCGCTGAGGGCAGCAACTGGGCGCCCGTCAACTTCCGCCACAATAGAACACGCATAGTGGAACATGTGAGGCGTCTCAGTGGCAGCTAACAGTTCAAGGAAGGCAAGGCATTCGTCCTCTGGTCTCCCAAGGATGACATCCCAAACTCCCCGTTGACAATGTGACCGTCCTGCCGCAAAAATAGCCCACCCCAGAAAGGATGCGTCTTCGGGCCGGGCTAATCGGATTTCAACATCCACTGGTTCTACTCCTCTCTCATTTCTTGTCGGAGGATCCTGTGCCAGTTTGCTCACTGAATCCGATGCAGTGCTGATAGAACTCTTGAATCGAACCGGCTGACAGCGAATCGTGTTCTCCAATAGTGCGAATTAGTTCTTCCCAGCTTAATGTGCCGACTTCGATTTGTTGAAGAGTGGGCTGAAACCAATCGGTATACCATTTGTCTTTCTTGCCGCCGTACTCACCTACCCGTCGTTTAACTTTCCGGCCTATCGAACGACGACTCATTGCCTTTTCGAACACGCTTCGGGCAATCTGTATCTGAGGGGCTACTACGTAAAAGCAGAGACGGGACAAATCTGAAGGGGGCCGGTCGGCACGCCTAAGAATCTCAGTGATGCATGTAATAGTACGAGCTGCTTGGTCAAAATACTTAGCATTGTTAACACCAGGCGATAGTCCGCTAAACATCCTGGCTTCCACAACCACGAGATGTTTCGCATCTGGCAGTAGCGACAGCTCAGGCTTGCCCGTGTTACCGACCGCAAAATTACCAATTGCACCGTCTACATGAATCGGAGACTCAGCTAATCGTGCTGCCTTACCACTTCCAATGAGTATGGTAGGCAACAACATCTCCGAGAACCACCGTGTGTTTTCTGGGAGACTGAGGGGGTGGCCCGGTATATTGTGTGTCGAGAACCAGTCCAATACAAGTCGAAGCAGCCAGCCCTCATTGTAAATAGTCGTGGGTGGGAACACTGGCGACTTCGTTGCACACGATTGCATCATCGCGCCAATTCTCTTGGTTGCCAGTGAAAGCCCATCTTGACATATCGGCGGAGTGAGTTTCACTGGCGCACGATTTTGTGCTCCGCTGCGCCGATTTGTTAGAGCACCTATCCTATTCCACGGGGCTTTCATAGGCTTGTAGCTCCTCCAGCATTAGTTATCTGTACCAAATAACACGACAAGATGCAGAAGGGATTCTGCGTATCCACTCGTCTTAAAGAGCTTATCGTCAGCCCGTCTAGATTACAAGAAAAACCGCTCTAGAGTCAAGGAGATGTGTCGGCGAGGGTCACCCCAACACCCACCAGAGAGGAGGCCCTTATGCACTACACTGTTATCTTCCCACTCCAGTCAAAGGTGGTATAATTCCATGATATAGACTGGTTTTCAGTTGCGAGCCTACTGGAATGCAAGACTGAGAGGTGTAAAACATGGGTGTTTACGAGGCGGCTATCGCACGGCGGTCAATCAGGCGGTTCAAGGACATGTCGGTACCACGGGAGAGCTTGGAGAGGTGTGTCAATGCGGCTAGGCTGTCGCCCTCGGGGGCCAACCTCCAGCCACTGGAGTACATCATTGTGGATGACGAGCGACTTTTGCCCCAGGTGTTTTCCACTATAAAATGGGCGGCATACATCAGACCGGCGGGCGACCCACCCTCAGGTAAAGAGCCCAAAGCCTACATCGTCATACTTAAGGACGCCAACGCCAAGGCTCCATGGACCGCGTATGATATCGGTGGGGCGATGGAGAATATCATACTGGTGGCTCTGGAAGAAGGCATTGGTTCCTGTGCCCTTCTAAATGTGGAGTGGGACAAGCTTATAATGATACTGAATGTCCCTTCCGATTACGAACTCTCGTTGCTTATCGCCCTAGGTTATCCCGATGAAAGCCCGGTTGAGGAGCCTTTTGAGGGATCGGTTGAGTACTGGAAGGACGAGCAGGGCGTGCTCCACGTCCCTAAGAAGAAGCTAGAGACGATCCTACACTGGAATGCTTTCTAGTACAATGCTGTTTCGCCACTTTTCAAGATTGCGTTCATACTTTACGAAACGGAGTCCAGAGGGATTGCCCTCTAGAGGGGGTCTGAGGGTGTCCTTCAGCAAAACCTATCAGTGTGGGAGCGTGGTCAAAGCGAAGAGACTATGTGTCATTCTGAGGAACCCTGAGCAACGCGAAGGGGCTCGAAGAATCTGGCGGTACTTCTTACTATTCAGGCAGTTTGTTCCCAGCACCTCGAGATTCTTCGCTACGCTCAGAATGACAGGAAGCGAATGATTCAAGCTCAGAAGGATAAGGGGTAGCGATTCGGTCATAGCAGTGACGAAAGGTGGCGCTTTAGCCATTGCTTATAGCTAAGAAGGGAGTCCAGAGGGATTGCCCTCTGGCGGGGGTCTCGCCGACGAATCGGAGCAATAATCCATCTCAGGTCAGATGGGTGGACAAAATAGAATCGACTGCTAGAGCGGTCTACAACAAATAATGGCAGAGAAAGTTCTTTTGGCATGGAGTGGCGGCAAAGACTGCGCCATGACATTACACGAAATTCAGCAGAGACCAGAGTATCAAGTGGCCAGCTTATTAACAACGCTGACGGCGGACTACGATAGAGTCAGTATGCATGGTGTTCGCCGTGCTCTATTGGAACGACAGGCAGAATCTCTATCCCTACCGCTCTATGAGGTATTTATCTCAAAAGAAGCAACCAACGAGGAGTATGCGTCAAAAATGCAAGCTGCGCTCACCGATTTCCAGAAGGCTGGCGTATCCTCTGTTGTCTTCGGCGATATCCACCTAGAGGGTGTAAGAAAATATCGAGAGGACAACCTGTCGAAGGTAGGAATGAAGGCGATATTCCCCATCTGGGGAAGGGATACCGTTGAGCTAGTGAAGACTTTTGTTGATTTAGGGTTCAAGGCTATTGTCACCTGCGTTGATTCAAAGGTTCTCGATAAGACATTTACCGGAAGGATAATCGACGATAGCTTCTTGACCGAACTCCCCGCTAATGTTGACCCATGCGGCGAAAACGGCGAGTTTCATTCGTTTGTGTTTGATGGGCCAATATTCAACAGGAGAATACAGTACACGATAGGTCAGATCGTCCTCAGAGATTCATTCTACTTCTGCGACTTGATTCCGGCATAGTACAGCCTGAGCACCCGTTCCCCACGTGGTTCGGACAACGGCGAAAGCTTCACCCTCACCTCAGCCTCCTCCCCTCGATGAAAGGGAGCCAAATTGAAGCCGCCGCCGCCCTTCGACGAGCTGACGCCGACCGGCGGTGTTCCGCCGGTAGCCTACCCCGATTATATCGGGGCGCTCTAGGCATCGTTGGAGCAGATGCCCGACAGGGTCGGATCATTCGACTCCAACCTACCCATGAACTAGAGCCTGACCACCTCGCGTGATACTTCAGCCATGACGCTGGCGAATGCCTTTCCTTTACGCCACGGTCGAACAATGCTATAGTGACAAAGAGAGCGGAGTAGAAGGGTGACCGACCACTCCTACTAACGATAAAGGCGGGATAATGGCTGAACAGATTTTACCCAACCTATACACAATCGAAGTTCCTCTTCCAGGGAACCCTCTGAAAGCCATCAACTCTTACATAATAAGGGCCGACGGGCGATCTTTGATTATCGACACAGGAATGAATCGGGAAGAATGCCTGAACGTACTCTCTACTGGCCTGAAGGAACTTGATGTAGACCTAGCACAGGCAGACTTCTTTATCACCCATATGCACGCCGACCATTCGGGCCTTGTCTCAACTTTGGCTACAGAGACATCAACAATCTACTTCGGTGAAACAGATGCTCCCAGTGGTGCTATGGCCGCCAAGCACAACTATTTTGAGCAGATTCCCAAAGTTGCTCGCATGCAAGGTTTTCCTGAGGATGAACTTCAAAAGGCTATTAAGAATCACCCTGGATACAAATACAGTGCAAGAGGCCACTTAGAATTTCATTTTGTCAGAGATGGCGATATAATAAGCGTCGGCGACTATTCCTTTAAATGCGTTGCAACCCCAGGCCATACTAACGGTCACATGTGTCTTTACGAGCCCTACAAGAAAATACTGGTAGCTGGAGACCACATTCTCATTGATATAACCCCTAATATCTCATTGTGGTCCGAAGGTGATGAAAATCCGCTGGGTGATTATCTGGCAAGCCTGGACAAGGTCTATGATCTAGACGTTGAGCTTGTATTACCTGGACATAGAAGACGTTTTGAGAACCACAAGCAGAGAATCGACGAATTGAAGAAGCATCACGAAACAAGAGCAAATGAAGTCCTCTCCATCCTCAAACAAGGTAGTCAACATGCCTATCAGGTGGCATCGCAAATGACCTGGGATATGAGCTACGAGCACTGGCACGAATTCCCTCCCTCGCAAAAATGGTTTGCCACCGGAGAAGCGCTTGCCCACCTCAAGTATCTTGAGGAGGAAGGGAAAATACGAAGGGAAACCCACAATCAAACGGTATTGTTTTCACTTATATAATACAATCAGACAGGGATGTCTTTCGGCTCTTCCGTTCTTTCCTCTTTAATCACAAACATGTCAGCGATTTTATTCTCCTTGACGTCAGCTACCAGCAACGTTAGATCGCCATAAGCTAGCTGCTCCTCTTCCATGGGAAGACGCCCAAATAGGTGTAGGGCAAAGCCGCCTATAGTTTGGTAATCGCCTTCGGAAACACCGAACTGGAGTTGCTCATTTGCGTCCTCAATCCGCATGCCGCCCTCTACTATGATGAATTGGGGATCATGGTATAATGGGCTGAAAGGTACGGGTGAGAAAAGTGGAACGGAAAACATACCCACAGTGCCACAGATGTGAGAAGAGGGTCTGCTACCCTGTCATCGGAGTTGATGAGGAGCCCCCATTTAGTGAGGCACCAGAATTCTGTCCCATGAGGCTCCATAGCGAGGTCATACAAAGGGCGCTCTCCGAGTATGACAAGGAGGATGTCAGAGAGTTCGCTCGGCTTGCCTCACTCCAGGAGTTTGAATGTTATGAGTGGGTGACTGAGGGCATAAGGACAAAGCTTCCGCGAGTGGAGGAGACCATACAGTTTGCCAAAAAAAATGGCTATAAGCGGATTGGCATAGCCTTTTGCATCGGTTTAATGAACGAGGTTCGCATTCTAGCACAAATCCTGGAGCGCAAGGGCTTCGAGGTTGTCTCTGTATGTTGCAAAGCGGGTGCAATCCCTAAGGAAAGGATAGGGTTGAAGGCGGAGGAGAAGATTTCAGGCCCTGATATCTTCGAGTCCATGTGCAGTCCGATAACCCAAGCTGAAATCTTGAACGTAGAAGAGGTCGATTTTGTCATCCAACTGGGTCTCTGTGTAGGACACGATACCCTCTTTATGAAGTATTGCCGCCTACCCATGACAGTGCTTGCGGTTAAAGACCGGGTTTTGGGTCACAACCCGCTAGCTGCGCTGTATCTATCCACCTCTCCCTACTACTCCAGGCTTAGGGCTCGACAGACATATTAATGCACGGGGAATTCAATGACCAGTTTTCTACCAGCAAAGCTAAGAGATATCCACATATGAGCGATACTGTTGAAAACTCGGCACCACTTGCCTTGAAACTGAACGGCATGGGACGCCTGGGGGAGGCTTTAGCCCAGCGCAACGGCACTAAGGTGTTCGTCTTCGGAGGCATCCCAGGCGAAGAGGTGCTGGCTGAGGTAGTGCGGCAGTACCACAACCGTATCGCAGCGCGAGTGGTCAAGGTGACAGATCCCTCTTCCCAGCGGGTGGAACCGCCCTGCCCTTATTTCGGGTCGTGTACCGGCTGTCAGTGGCAGCACATCCGCTATGAGCATCAGTTAGAGCTTAAGCACATGATGGTCAAGGAGGCCATGGAAGGGACGGGAGGGATGCCCAACGCTCCAGTGGCTCCCGTTGTGCCGGCGTCCCAAACTCTGGGCTATCGTAACCACGCCCGCTTCACCATAGGGCCAGAGGGTGCCCTCGGTTTCGTCAACCGCGAGAGCCGCCGATTTGTCCACATCGATCAATGTCTGCTCATGCACCCATCGATCAACGAAGCACTTGCCCAGCTCCAGGGTCGCTGCAAAGAGACTACCCAACTCTCTATCCGCTATGGAGTAAATACCGGTCAGTGGCTGATCCAGCCTACCCTCAGAGAGCCCGAAGTGCCTCTGGCATCCGGCCAGAAAAACTACGAGGAGGCTCTTCATGGCAAAACCTTCCGCATATCTGCCGCCTCGTTCTTCCAGGTGAATACAGCCCAGGCGGAGCGAATGGCTGAGCTGGTGCGGGAGCGCCTCGTCTTGACCGGCGAGGAACTGCTGGTAGATGCCTACGCTGGCGTAGCCACCTTCGCTGTTCTCTTCGCTCCGTATGCCCGCAAGGTCATCGCCATCGAGGAGTCGGCCTCTGCTATCAAGGATGCCCAAGTCAACATCCAGGGGCTTACTAACATTGAGCTAGCCCAGGCAAAGACGGAGAATTTGTTGCAGTCCCTTCCGCAAGCACCTGATGCCCTGGTTCTGGACCCGCCGCGCACCGGTTGCCACCCCACAGTCCTGCAGACCATCCTGCACCGGCCGCCACGGCGGATAGTGTATGTCTCGTGTGACCCATGGGCTCTGGCCCGCGACCTGCGAGTGCTGTGCCACGGGCCCTTTGTGCTGGAAGAGGTGCTACCCATTGACCTCTTCCCCCAGACTCACCACATCGAGTGCATCGCCACCTTATCTTATAGCCCGGAAAAGCAGTATGCCTTCCAGTCACGCCAACAGCTTGTATTGGCTTCCGAATCTCCCAGGCGACAGGAGATCATGGCCGCCATGGGCCTCACCTTCCAAGCGATACCATCGAAGGTTGTTGAGACTCCACCATCCTCTGGTGACCCGGTAGCTATTGCCCAGAAAGAGGCCCTCGACAAAGCCCTGGCAGTGGCATCCGCCCTACGCGAGGGAACGGTTATCGGAGCCGACACTGTGGTTGCCGACGGAGATGATATCCTGGGAAAACCTGCAACGGAGGAAGAGGCCTATGCCATGTTGCGCAGGCTGCGCGGTAAGGAACATCGGGTTATCACCGGCCTGGCCCTGGTAGATGCCGCCAGCGGCGAACAGCTCAGCGGCTACCGCATTAGCCGCGTACGAATGCGAGAATATAGCGATGAAGAGATCGCTGCCTATATCGCCGCCGGTGACGCCTGGGACAAGGCAGGTGCCTACGGCATCCAGGATACCCAGTTCCATCCCGTGGCCCAGGTGATGGGCTGCTACCTGAACGTGGTCGGTCTTCCTCCCTGCACCCTGCTGCGCCTATTGCAACGGATGGGCATATTCCCAACCATCGACCCCAACTGGGTCCCACCAGGGAACTGCCGTGATTGCCATCGCCTGTCCAGGGACGCCAGGGATAAATGATGCTTCTACTTCGAGAATCTTTTTTTTCGTTCACCCTTAGCCTGTCGAAGCGTCAGGGTGAGTTCCCCCTCCCTCTCCTTCCATGGAAGGATCACTCCCGCTAGGTCGAAGACTCTTCGATGGAGGGAGGACTTGCCCTCTTAACCTCAATCGTTGTAGTTGCCTGATTCATCAGGCGAATGTAATAGCAGGGAACTGCCGCGATTGCCATCGCCTGGCCAGGGAAGCCAGGGATAAATGATGCTTCTACTTCGAGAATCTCTTTTTTCGTTCACCCTTAGCCTGTCGAAGCGTCAGGGTGAGTTCCCCCTCCCTCTCCTTCCAGGGAAGGATCACTCCCGCTAGGTCGAAGACTCTTCGAGGGAGGGAGGACTTGCTCTCTTAACCTCAATCTTTGTAGTTGCCTGATTCATCAGGCGAATGTAATAGCAGGGTAGCCTGGAGCATCCGCTCCAGGCATTATTCTAGCAGATACTCCAACCTATCCCGATTCCCAAACAGCCTAATATCCAAATAACTATCCGAGACGCCCCGCTTTCACTGTGAGGCAAAGCCCATATGTCATTCTGAGCGTAGCGAAGAATCTAATCTCTTTCCCATCGAAGGGAGAGGATTATGGCCTGTCCTGAGCTCGTCGAAGGGCCTAATGTAAACTTCTATTCATATTTCGTAGGCTTTACCCGAAGCGTGCGCAGCCGATTTACCGCGGCAGCCAACTCCTGCGCTCTGAAGCCTACAAGGTCGGGAGGGTATGTAATGGGAGATATCCCGTCGAGGCCCTCCTGTTGCACATCCCGTTGTACCCGCCCCAAGATTTCTCGAAGAGGCGTGCCGCCATCCATATAGCGCTGTCTGGCGTATGCCATGGCGCAACCAATGGCCTTCACTTGCCCATCCTCTACAATCTGCTCCACATGGGAGAGGTCGATCTCATCGCGCCCGAACAGAAGCGAGCGCGTTCCTCTGGCCTTCAAATGCACCTCACGCCGCCCCTTCCTCGGGTCCAGACTCTCTGAAAGCGGAATGCGCTCTGGGATAGGCCCGAAGTGGTCTCCACCCTCTGAGACTCGGTCAGTGGGATACTTTTGCGCTATTGCCCTTGCCTCCTCGGCAACCTCCTGGGGCACGTACTCTACCATTGCGATAACCGTATCCGCCACATCGAAATAGTCCCCCGAGCCTCCCATAACCAGCATGGTCGAGACTCCGTAGTCTTGGTACAACCTCCGCACCTGGTCGACGAAGGGTGTTATTGGCTCATGTCGCTTTTCGACTAAGGCTTGCATGCGGCGATCGCGGATCATGAAGTTGGTGGCCGAGGTGTCTTCGTCTACTAGCAGAAGACGGCTTTCCGCCTCCAGCGCCTCTGCGATATTAGCCGCCTGAGAGGTGGAGCCGCTAGCGTTTTCCGTTGTGAACCATCGGGTCTCCACACCACCCGGCAGCCGATCGATAAAGGGCGAGATGTCAACTCCAACCACGCTACGCCCGTCCTCCGCCCGAACCTTAAAAGCAGTTGGATCAGCTACCGCCAGCTCCCGACCATCGCCAGGGACGTGATTGTAGACCCCACGCTCCAGCGCCCGCAGCAGCGTTGACTTCCCGTGAAACCCACCTCCAACGATTAGCGTGACACCTTGGGGAATACCCATGCCGGTCACGGCACCTCGATTGGACGCCTCCACCGTCACCCGCAGGCGTTCTGGCGAGCGAAAGAGGACAGCCTGTGCCAATGGCCGGTCGTCCACCCCACTACGGCGTGGGAGCACGCTATCATCAGCGACAAAGGCTACCAACCCTAGTGTCTCAAGACTTGCCCGCAGCGCATCGGCATCCTCGGAGGCTTCCAAGTGCCCCCACAACGCCTTGTGGTCCAGGTTGCGGAAGTATAGCGCCGCCTCCACGATGACAGGCAGCACCTGTACCAGCATCCCTTCAGCCTCACCCCCCAGTATGCGGCGCCCGGCGGCTGGCAACCCGACGAAAAAGCGGAGTTCCACATAGTCTTTGTTCACCTGGCAAGCGCTTCGCTCCAGGATCTCCTGTCCTGGAGCATCAACGAATAGCTGACCGCTCTTGCCCGAACCGCGGCGCTCGGAAACATACCGCGCCTCCCTAGCGAAGGCCCGCACCAGAAAGTCCCTCAGAGCAACCTCCCGTGAGCGGTTGGAAAAGGACTGTGGCGGGAACGCTGCCACCTCCTGAAGCACGCGAACGTGGAAACGACTTGGGGCAGCAAATGGGTCCCCTTGAATGTGGTCCACCACAAGCTCGAAGCCTGGGAATTGAAAGCGCTGCCTTTCCAGGTCTTGGTAGGCTTTATACCCTCGATGGTCGATGCGATGTAGGATCTCTCGAAGCCGTTTCATCTCAATTACAATTTTCCTTTGCTGCAAATAGTAGCCGTGCGTCTTTGCTGCAATATTAGCACTGGGCTATGAATAGAGCAATCCGCCGTCTACACTACTGCCCAGTATTGACGTGGTTAGACAACAGGATAGCGTATAATGCAGTGATCACCAAATTTCGCTTCCCACAATAGGGATTTTTGCCAGCAAGCCGCAGTTCCAGCCACAACTTGACAACTAATTACCCTCGTGCTAGTCTCGTGGCGTGTGAACAGTGTGGCAAAGCTGTTCCCTGAATATGGGGCCCGCATGCCGGGTCATTGACACCAATCTATTGATTACTAAACCCATTCGCCGACCTGACATTTGGCTGCTCCACTAGCGAGATATCGACCTCGCTCTAATTATGGTGAAGCAAACGTACATAGATGCTTTGCCGTGATGGATAGCAGCTTCAATCCTGAATGCTGGCTTACGGACTACAGTGAAAGATAACCAGAACTCGCCGATAAGAATTTGCAGCATGCTTTCATAGGAGGTGACAACCATGGTCAAATCTGACGACTTCGCTTTCCTTGATGCCACTGCTCAGGCAGAGCTGGTGCGTTGCAAAGAGGTGAAGCCAATCGAATTGGTGGATGCGGCCATTGAGCGGATCGAGCGTCTCAATCCTACCCTCAATGCGGTGGTCACGCCAATGTACGAACAGGCGCGCACCGTTGCCAACAGCGAACTGCCCGAGGGACCCTTCACCGGCGTACCCTTCCTGCTCAAGGACGTCATTGCCAGCTATGCTGGCGTGCGAATGACGTTTGGGTCGAGTTTCCTGCGCGACCACGTACCGGACCACGACAGCGAGCTAGTGGCACGGCACAAGCGTGCCGGCCTGATAATCCTCGGCAAGACCAACGCTCCCGAGTTTGGCATACTTCCTACCACAGAGCCGCATCTCTTTGGTCCCACGCATAATCCATGGGATACGAGCCGAACCTCAGGTGGTTCCAGCGGGGGCTCGGCCACGGCTGTCGCTGCTGGCATGATACCCATGGCCCATGGCAATGACGGCGGTGGCTCGATCCGCATTCCCGCCTCCTGGTGTGGTGTCTTCGGTCTCAAGCCCACTCGAGGGCGCACATCCCTCGGGCCAGACTTTGGCGACCTGTTGGGCGGCTTTGTCGAGGAGCACGCCCTCACCCGGACGGTGCGGGATAGCGCCGCCCTGCTTGGCGCCACCGCAGGCCCTGCCATTGGCGACCCCTATTGGGCGCCTCCACCAGCCCGGCCCTTCCTCCAAGAGATGGGCGCTGACCCAGGGCGTTTGCGCATCGCCTTCACTACCGAAACGGTTACCGACGTCAATGTCCAACCCGACTGCGTCGACGCCGTCCACGACGCAGCCAAGCTCTGCAGCGACCTGGGCCACGATGTCGTGGAGGCTAACATGTCACTGCTTGGTAATTTGCTCGTTCAAGCTTTCATAACCGTTTGGTGTGCCATGGTTGCCTGGACCATTGATGGTATGGCCCTCATAACCGGTCGTACGCCCACACAAGACCAGTTCGAACCGCTCACCTGGGCGCTCTACGAGGCGGGGCACCAGAGGACATCGTCGGAGTACCTGCTGGCGGTGACAACGCTCCAGTTGATGTCACGCGAGATCGCCCGCTTCCGCATCGATTACGATGTGTTGCTCACCCCCACCGTTGCCGAGCCACCACCACCGCTGGGCACCTTCGATTCACCGCCGGGCAACCCGTGGCAGGGTCTCTTTCGAGCTGCTGATTTCCTACCCTATACCCCGCTGTGCAACTTCACCGGCCTGCCTGGCATGTCCATGCCTCTCTTCTGGAACTCGGAGGGAATCCCCATCGGCACGCACTTCGTTGGACGTTTCGGTGACGAAGCCACGCTCTTCCGCCTTGCCGCCCAGCTTGAGGCAGCACGGCCATGGGTTGACCGACGCCCACCAGTGTCAGCTTGAACTGCATTGCGGGCAAGCTTGGAATAACACCAGAGAATATGAATTAGGCGAACTCAGAGTTCGTCCGTACTACTTGTTAGGTGAAATCATCCCTAACATAAGGAGACGTTATGAAAACCGTTGTCGTTCTTGCCATGCATGGCGCACCGCCAAATGACTTCCCTAAACACGAGTTGGCGGAATTCTTTTCATTATACGGCGGTCCAGGACACACCTCTGAGACAGATTCCGTAGCACCTAAACACCGCTATGCCGAACTGGAGGCTAGAATGCGCGCGTGGCCCCGTACAGAACAGAATGATCCCTTCTACCACGCTTCACAGGACCTGGCAATACACCTAAGCCGAGCAACAGGACATGAGGTGATTGTTGGGTTCCACGAATTTTGCGCACCTAATCTGGATGAGGCGCTTGAACAGGCGATAAAACAGGGAGCCGATAAGGTCATCGTTACTACACCAATGATGACCCGTGGTGGTGAGCATTCCGAGGTGGATATTGCTGCCGCGGTTGGACGCGCGAAAACGCTACACCCTGATGTCCCTATCATCTACGCATGGCCGTTTGAGGCCTCCGAAATAGCACAGTTTCTTGCCGCACAGATAGCCCGGTTCGCTTGACATACCGAGTCTCTTACTCCAATAGCGTGCTACCGTTCTTGTAACCATATCCACCTTACAGGCTGATCTATCGTCCTCAATATATCTGAATAGCGCCGCTTCCATTCTTCACCCCTCACTTATATCAAGTCCCCGTCTATGATCTATGCTTCCCCCTCCAACTATGTGTTGACAGCGAGCCATTTACTTGGTATAATGTAAATAGTTAGCCTTATGCCAACTAATAGTGTTACCAATAATATGTGCCTTGTCCAAACCAAGTTAGGAGGCGCTACATGGCGGTGGAGCGACAAAACTGGGAACTGGTCGAACATGTTCTAGAGCTCGGGGCTAGGATATTCCGAGAGTTGCTTCCTATAATACCCAAAGAGGTGCTTCAATTCGACCTGACAATGTCCCAGCTCAAGGTCGTCCTTCTTCTCTTCCTATATGGGCCGATGCGCATGAGTGATTTAGCTTCAGGTTTGAGCGTAAGCCTGGCCACAGCAACGGGAGTGGCGGACCGATTGGTGGAAAGAGACATCGTGTTGCGAGAGAGCGAGCCCAAGGATCGCCGGGTGGTGTTGTGCCGTCTATCGGAGAAAGGCCAGGGGCTGACAGACGTGCTGTGGCAATCGGCCCGCGACCGAACAAGGGAGCTACTTATGGCAATGACTGTACCCCACCTGCAGTTGCTCAACGAAGCGCTCGAGGCGCTGTTACAGGCAGGGACAGCAACCAAAGATGATTTACAACAGGGGAAAGCTAAATGATATTCAATAAGTTCAATACCCACGCAAGGAGGATAAAATGCGTGTGCTGATTACGGGTGGAGCGGGACGACTGGGGATCAATGTCTGCCAGACCTTTTTGCAAGAGGGATTCCAGGTGCGCTTATTCGACCTGGATACTGAACGAAATAGAAATAGCGTCAAAGAGCTTTGTCCCCAAGTGGAGATCTTGTGGGGAGATATCACACAACCCGATTCGGTTCGGCAGGCAATGGAAGGAGTTGGCGCAGTGATCCACATGGCTGCCATCCTACCACCTGTTGCCTACGAGAAACCTGAACTGGCTACTAAGGTTAACGTGGGAGGCACCAAAATAGTCGTTGACCTGCTAAAAGAAAAGGGCGGCCATATCCCGTTCGTGTTCACATCTTCGGTAGCTGTGTTTGGCCCTTCTCCCAACGCTACCGAACCTATCAGCCCGGAGAATACCGAATCCCATCCTAAAGGTCCATATGGCGAGACCAAGTTTCAAGCCGAAAACCTGATCAAAGAAGCAGGGATTGACTATGTAATCTTGCGCCTGACGGCTACCATGTACCTCGCTTTTGGGACAAGCGACCTTAAACGCATATTTAGTGTTCCGCTTGACAACCGCATCGAGTTCTGCCACCCCGATGACACCGCTGTGGCAATACTCAATGCCGTCAAGAATTTTGACGCTGCTAAGGGGAAAACGCTAGTAATCAGCGGTGGCCCCGGTGAGCGAATGCTATACAGGGATATGATCCGCCGCATCCTGCGAGTTATGGTGTTGCCAGTGCCTCCAACCCACAAATTCACTAAGGAGCCATATTATCTGGACTGGTATGACACGAGCAAGTCTGAGGAACTCCTTCAATACCAGCGAACCACGTTTGTTGACTACCTTAAGGACTATTCCCAAGGGCTGACCAGGCAATACTCTGCGCTATTCCTGCCCTTCATGGTCTACTTTGTGGGACCTGTCTTTGGCAAGATTATCGTTCACTTTATGTAGCCCACAGCGTATTGCCAAAATGCTGCCCTTGAGACCAAAACGCTTAACAGGATTCTAGGTAGAATTGCCCGGACAGCCAGCAAATCACACAAAGCCACAGTCACCAGGTTAACGAGACCTTGCCGCAATCTAAAGAGGAGAGGATGCCATAACCAATGGCATCCTCTCTCTTCGCATTGCACTTCTTAAGTACCAGTCTAGCGCTTCATTTTAGCATAACAGTCGCTGCAGTACACCGGTCGCCCTTGTCGGGGCTCAAAAGGTACCTGGCACTCACCGCCACAAGAGGCGCATACAGCGTCAAACATCTGCCTCGGCCGATTGTAACCGTAGTCACCACCACGTTGCTGCTTCCTGGATTCTCGGCACTGAAGACATCGCTTGGGCTCATTAGTAAAGCCCCTGCTAGCGAATAGCTCTTGCTCGTCCGCACTAAAGGTGAAGCTGGCGCCGCACTCTACGCACTCCAGAGTCTTGTCCTCGTAGCTCATGGATAACCTCCTTTCTTAAGCACTCGGTTGCCGTTTGGTCATCCATGGCCCAGGGAATTCGTTAGGAATCGCTCGGGGTGGGATTTGCAAACCTTCAACCAACCATAAAGTCTACCAGAGAATTGCAAGCATGTCAAGCCAGTCTATTCCCCATATGATTTATATCACCTCCTCGTTGTCATTGTTACTTTGACCTACCTACAGGCCTCGTCATTCTGAGCCCCTTCGGCTTCCTGTCATTCTGACCCTTCACAGAGTGAAGGGGAAGAATCTCGGTGGGGTGTAGACCCTTCTGCACGCCCCGTGAAACAGTAGAGGCGGGTTTTAAACCCGCCCCTACAGAACGACATATACCCACCCGCCCAATGAATTGGGCAACTACATTTATCAACTCACACAATTGCCGTAGTTGCCTGATTTATCAGGCCCACCCGAAAACAAGATAGCCTACCCCGATTATATAAGGGTGCTCTAGACTTGGTTGGAGCAGACGCTCCAACCTACCCTCAGGCATACCCGCTCCATGAATCGGGCAGCCCCATTTTTCTATCCCCTCCCCCTTGAGGGGGCGGGTTAGGGTGGAGGTGAAGTCCCCCTTCCCCCTAAGTCCTCCGACAGATAGCAGGTGATTATGCTAGGGTATTTATTTTTTAGATGTCCACCTTTGGTGGCCATTCTGGTAGGTTCTTAAGTTCAGAGTGCTCCTTCCACCCAGGGATCCCGGCAATTCTCTTAGCAATGGCTTTGTACCTTGGCCAATCAGCAGAAGCGTAAAGAGCCATCCTTTGCGCCTAGAGAGCCTTCAGCATGAATAATAGTAGCATCATGGCTATCACCGATCAGATCCTTTACCAGCCTTATGGCGCGAAGCCGGTGTTCAGTTGGTATGCCACCCTTGCCGGCAAGATACTTATTATTAAAAGGCCTTTCTTCAAGGTTCATCCAATCTTTGTAGCCAAAGACGGTTGTTGTGACCCCACCGGTGATATCGGCAAGAAGCTTGGAAGCCTCGTGCTGACCATTGGCAAACATGAACTTGGCTATATTGGTATACATCAGGTTGGGAGCAGCCAGACCTATATCTTCATACATGTCAGGATGCTCACAAGCTGCCCTGGCCATGGTATCGTTTATCTGGCAATGCATGGCAAGCCAGGCCAGTTTCTCCTGGATATGAGGGTACTTATCTAGACCATTGAATTCAGCCATTAGTGCCGCCGCGCCCACAGTTTGATCCAGTGAGATCACTTTGTGAGCAGTGCCAAAGACCAATGCATAGTCCTTGCCTTCTTCACGGTGAGCCCGACACGGTGAAATAATCGGTTCATTGGCATCGGGGGTAGCACTTATGTGCATCTTGGCTCCCCGTACTACTATTCCATCCTTTTACCGGTCAATAACCCTGACATAGAAATCCTGATGCTGTTCCTGCGTTGAGGGTCGAAGGCTCCTGTTCCCTTTGACATCGGTGATGGCTCCGGTAGTAGCCGGGTCCGTTTTTTTTTAGGTGCTGGCGATAATCCTCGACAGCCTCCATATAATGCGTGCCCAATTCCTTATCCATTCTTGTGGCGACAACACCGGCGGCAACCACTGGGATCTTCACCGCGCTAACCACCTGGGGAATTAAAGGCAAGCTACAAACTGTTCCCACATGTCCGCCAGCTTCCATGCCAGACGCTATAACTGCGTCAGCTCCTTCCTCTTCCATTCGTACGGCGTGCCCTACGGCGGCCACCACCGGCAGAACGGTGATCCTGTGTTCCTTTAGCAAGGAGACGATGGGCTGCCTAGGGTTCCCCTGCCCCCAAGTAACTATCATAACCCCCTCTTCAACAGCCACTTTTGCCACCCGGCTGACAAAGGCTGGCTTTGCAGCATAGATGTTGAGGCCGAAAGGTTTGTCGGTGAGAGCCCGAGTCTAACTTATCTCCTCTCGCAATTGCTCAGTGGTCAAACCGAAAGAGGCCAAAACCCCCAAAGCCCCTGCATTGGAAACAGCGGCTGCTAAGCGAGGCCCCCCACTAACGCCACCCAAGGCACCCTGAATAATAGGGCATTTGATCCCAAGCAGATCACAAAGCTTCGTGTGGAACATACTACCTATAAAGCACTAGGAAGCTAGCCCACAAAGCGCCTATATCAATGCGGGCTCGTACCCTAAATATACTTTTTCTCAAACACATTTGCATGTAGACGCCAGCAGACTACTACGCTGCCTATTAGCTGTCAAGGGGAAATGTACGGAGGCATCGATATTCGAAAAAGGTCATAACTCATCAAGGCGACAACAGCAAGTCCTAGTTAACGCATTAGATCACTGACCGCTTCGTAGATGTATACATCCGAACTGTCACCTGCGAGTTTTAAAAAAGATGAAGATGTTATACCATAGATGCATTGCAACTAGACTCGCGACTTACGAGGTCAAGAGATTAGCTTGGTGGCCAGTTGTGCAGAATACCGTTTATGTGGGAATGTGGTTGATCTAAGTTTCTTTCAGTAAGTTGGGGGGGCATAAAATGGCTATCGGGATTCTATATAGGGAAGAGCTAAGGGAATACGATTTTGGGCCAGGTCATCCCTTTCGAGGAGATCGCTATGAGGCGTTTGTTCACCTTATAAGGGAGAGCCTAACTGAGGACGATAGCTACAGGATTCTCGAATCAGATTGGGCCACTGCGAAGGATTTGCTACTAATATGCGACAGAGATTACATCGATTTCACCACAGAGTTCTACAAAGCGGCCAATTTGGGTCTGGAATATGCTGGGCCATTCGCTCAATTCCACTCCGCCGACAACGAACCGGGCGGCAAACCGGGGAAGGTGGAGGAAGCAGCCAGGCTGGTTATAGGGCAGGCTAAGCTAGCCTGCGATCTGGTTCAGGGTGGCGACTTCGAGAAGGTGGTGTCCATCGGTGGGGGGCTACATCATGCCCAGAGAGATTATGGGGAAGGATTTTGTCTCTATAACGATGTAGTTTTTTGTGCTCTATATTTACTGGAGAATTACGGTCTGGAAAGGATTTTAATTTTGGACACCGATGCCCATGCCGGGAATGGAACCAGCTCTTATTTTTACCAGACCTCAAATGTGCTGCTTATCGACATGCACCAGGACCCGGTGACGCTCTATCCGGGTACTGGATTTGCCAATCAAATCGGTGAAGGAGAGGGAAAAGGTTATACCATAAATGTGCCCCTTCCAGTCTTCGCTGGCTACGACTCCTATGAACTGATCTTCAACGAGATAGTGCAGCCGGTAGCTGAGGAATTTAGGCCTCAACTTATCATCAGAAACGGCGGCTCCGACCCCTACTTTGAGGACGGATTGACCAGCCTGGGTCTGACCGTAAGTGGGTTTGGGATGATTGGGAAGAGGGTTGCCCAGTTATCTGCCCAGCTCTGCCAGGGCAAGGTTATCGATTTAGTCGCCTCTGGGTACAACAGAAGAGCCCTACCTTATGCTTGGCTAGCTTTGATTTGTGGATTGGCTGGCATCCAAATATCTCTCCCCGACCCTGAGCCGATTCCTCAAAGATTCACCAGGGACAACGCATTCGAGGATACTAAAGCAATTATCAGAGAGGTGAAGAGGAACTTATCGGATTTCTGGCGCTGTTTCAGCACGGCTTAGTCGCCTTAGGGCTTCCATTTTCTCTCTGCTATCCAATCTTGCCCTTCGCACCGCATCCCCGAGTAAAGCAATGCTTTTATCGTATGTCTCGCGATCGACAGGGAATGGATGACCATCCTTGCCGCCATGAGCAAAGCTGTAACGGGCTGGATCGCGGAAGCTGGGAGCGACGCCATAGACCATCTCAGAGATCAGGCTGAGTGCCCGAATAGTTCTCGGCCCAATCCCTTCTAATCCGAGCAATTGTTCAAAGTCCTCTGGCTGTCGCTCATAAGCGAGGAATAAGCCCTTGCTCAGATACTCAGGGTGAATATCATCAGCGGTGAGGTAATGCCGAGATGGCATATTCAGCGTCTTCAATCTTTTGAGCTCATTCAAAAGCTTTTCTGGCTTCTCATCCGAAGTGATTTGAGCTATGGTAGTCCGCGCCGGGGCACTCTCCTCAGCTACGAGGTTCAACGCTCTCCCCACAGCATCAGAGCAGATGCCGCTATGAGGCTCACAGGTAAAATCCTCCACCCTTTCACTAAGCCAATGATACCTGCGGGCATAACGAGTATCTTCGTTCATCCCCTGCTGCACTACCGCCCACGAGCCGCTGGCGGTGAAGAAAAAGGTATGGTGATAAAGCTGATAGCCGTCCTGAAGCGCCGCATTGTCCACCTTGGCTGCCATCTTGCTGGCATAGACCAGCCCTGCTGGGTCTGCCAAGATGAGCGGTTCGAAGCGAGAGATCTCCGCAGGAGTTTGCCTTGATGCTCGTCCTTTACCACCGGCGATGAACAGCCCAACATCTTTTTCCAACCCCTTGATACCTTCTTTGAGGGCGCCACAGAGGGTAGTAGTAACCCCACTGCTATGCCAATCGAAACCCACAACGCAACCCAGCGCTTGAAACCAGAATGGGTCAGCCATCCGGCGCAGCATCTCCTCGGGACCGAATTCTGTAACTATAGCCAAGGTGATTTCGCGTCCCAGCTTGACCATGCGCTCGAAGAGCCAGCGAGGTGCCCTGCCGCCGTGGAGCGGTAGATTGGCAATGCCTGTTTTCACCGGGCGGTTCATCGCCCTCATTATCGCACTCTGAGGCAAACTATTCAACGAAAGGCTCGATTTATGTCACTCTGAGGGAGCGGAACGACCGAAGAATCCCCTGTAGATTCTCCCCCTTCACTTAGCCTGTCCTGAGCGCCATGAGATTCTTCCCCTTCACTACATTCAGGATCAGAATGACAGTAAGTGAAGGGTTCAGGGTCAGAATGACAAACGGTATCGCTATACTCGGCGCTTCGACTCGTTACGACAGGGATAACCCGATGAGATAATATATCACTAAGGTACAAAATGAATACACCTGACTTGCGCCTATATCTGTTGTGGATTAAAATAATGTTAGCGCCCCTGAACTCTGGGGCGTCTTGCCATGGTAGAACGGGGATAGGATTGTGGAAACCGGGGATGAACAGATAAGGTATGCTATCCAACACACAGCGGTGCTGAGATTCCCCAGTCAATCTCTGGCTACGTTCGGCACTACTAATGTGAACTACTACTTACTGACCAGACCAGTGTATGCCGAGATGGTAGACAAAGAAGAGACTGTCATAAGGGAAGGGAGAGTCAGTGCAGAAAGACCGAAGATAATAACACCTTCCTATCTTACCAGGCTTGAGGGGTTTGGCGAAAATGCCAGGAAATATCTTGAGGTGGTAATGAGCGAGTACGGACCCCACGCACCCGGGCTTCTCTATAGCTACAAGAACGAGCCGAAAGGGCTCTCAATTGTATCCGACGGGTTGGGCGTGGTAGCCGGAAGATTGAACGAGCAAATAGACAGAGAAGCTAATAGACTGGCAGCGATCATACAAGGTGTTGATGAACTGTGGGACGTTTCGTTACTTAAATTTATCAGGGAGTTGACAGAGGGGTCGCTCAGAAGCAACCTCGCCGAATTAGGAAGTAGAGGACTCCTCGACATAGACTACGCCGGGATTCCAAGGGATGCAAGATATCGAATCGAGTGGCTTTTTCACCAGGTCGCCAGTGGTGAATGTGACCCATCGGAACTGAAGAGAGAGCTTGATAGATGGGAGCTGTTCCCCGAATACGAGGACCGATTCTTTAATCTTTTCCGGAAGTAACGACATCAACATAAGAGCGAGGTAAGAGCCTCCTCCGCACCTCAGGGTAAGAATAGCACGAACGCTGTGAGGCATCTTCAGAATATGTGTTCAAAGTATGGCGTTCTGTTCTTTCATCACAATTATGTCATCCCAGGTGTAGCCCAGTTCTAGAAGAATCTCCTCTGTGTGTTGACCCAGTTCTGGAGCTTTGTTTCCTATCTGGCCTGGCGTCTTGCTTAGATCAACAGTAGTCCCCACAACTTTCACTTCACCCACCTCCGGATCATCTATAGTCACAATGTAATCATTTTCAAGAATCTGTGGATCTGAAGCCAGCTCAGTAAAGTGTCTGACTGGCGCCCAGGGAAACTGATAATTCTCGAGGCGCTCGATCCATTCACTCTGGTTTCTGGTAAGGAATACCTCGTCCAATATGGAAACAAGAGCTGCGTTGTTGTCACGCCTTGTCTCGGGAGTGTTGAATTTGGGGTCATCATTCAGGTGCTCAAGGCCCATTGCTTGACAGAATTCAACCCAACTGCGATAGTCCTGCACCACTGCCAATTGTATCCATCTCTTGTCCTTAGTCTGGTACATACTATACAGAGCGCCATCACCTTCATGTGGCAATCCAAACATGTCCTTCCCGGCAGCAAGGGAAGTATCAATAACAGCGGACATAACCTTCATGCAGGCACCCAGAAGTGATACATGTACCATCTGACCTTCTCCGGTTCGTTCCCGGTGAAAAAGGGCGAGCATTATGCCATATGCCAGAAGTGTTGCCGCCGTATAATCACCAAAAGCCGGCGGGCACAGCGGAGGGCGGGAGCCAGGCTCAACTAAGCCCGACACTAATGCAGATCTGGCAAAACCGGTAGCCTCAAAAGCACCTCGATCTCGCGCCGGACCCCTCAGGCCCCACCCAGTGCCAATAGCATAGATAAGCCTGGGATTGATTCTGGATAGAGTCTCATAATCCATTCCCAGCTTTTCCAAGCCACCCATCCTCAGATTCGTTACAAAAACGTCTGACTTCTCAATACGTTTGTATACTACCTCGCGTGCCTTCTCATGATGCAAATCCAAGGCAATGCTTTTCTTCCCCCGGTGTGTCTGTTCAAAATAAGCCTTAAACTTGCCAACTGGCACTTCCCTCATGGCATCTATCCAGCGAAGAGGCTCACCGGTTTGGGGATTCTCTATCTTGATCACCTCAGCTCCCATTTCAGCGAGGTATTCAGAAGTCTGAGGACCAAAAGCATATACAGTCAGATCTAGAACCCTGATCCCTTCAAGAGGCATGCTCATCTATGTTTCCTACTCCTTTCCATCACTAAGTTATTAGGCTAGAATCGTTATCCGAGATTTCATATTCCAATTCTTAGTGAGAAGATGTCCAACTCTGTCTTCCCACGCGAACGTGCGTTTTCAAAACCTTCCGACTCTTAGAAACCAGACTACAAGTTGACATAGAATCACCTCTCAGTTTGTACATGAAATTTGCCAGAATAGATAGCAATGAAGCCGCAGTAAGAACCGCCATGAATCATTGAGAGAAGCAGGTGCAATTTTGTAAACGCTTCTTGTGTGTATACTTTACTCAGCTCCTCAGAACGCCGGAAATTGTTGCTTCAAAGGCGGATGTTTTGAATTACTAATAGGGAGAACGCTCGTTATCGTAGTGCTCATTTACAAATGCAACATAGCTATCCAGCAAGTTGGTGGCTTTATTGTTGTCGCCACTCTCTATGGCCTCAATGGCGCCTTCCAAGATTCCAATCTCTATGTCTATCAGTGAGGATATATTGCAAAGACCGCCAACGCAAGAGCCGTAATCGCTTCGCCACATGTGCGATTGCTTTATGTCAACTAGCTTTTTTATATCAGCAATACACTCCTCTTTTGTTCGCGGGTTAGCCAGCTTTTCTTTGGCAGCAGCGATGGCTGCTTCGACATCCCCCTTATCTATCATCAACATTTCGCTTCTATCTCCTACTCTTGAAATGGTAAATTGGTCAACACCCTTTTACCATTGTAGGGTTATTTGATGCGATTGCCAAGGGGCGTGAGGCACGCAATTAGCTCGTGAGCTTAAGATACCAATTCACTTAATTGTGCGACAGAAACGAAGCATGCCCTAAACGAAGGCGCACATTACTTCGAACATTTCAACTGAAGTTCTATCGGATTTAATGACTTGGGGAGTGGTTTTATCGCTTGTGAGCCCACCAAGATGCAATCGGAGCAAAAAGGCCCCGTGTCAAATCATTTAAGGAATCTCTGAATAAGTTCCCGTTGGCAATAGAACTATGAGATAATAGCTACATAGATTATTCCACAGCAACGGGGGATTGAAATGAAACAGATCACATTCGCCTCAATGGCCTATGACAACAAGAGGAAGGAAACG
>JAUWRG010000031.1 GCA_030610655.1 Dehalococcoidia bacterium | reverse complement strand
GGTGGATACCCACGCTCCTCCCCCGCGTAGCGCTCCATTATCGCCGAGAGATCGAGGTGGTCCACTACGTCCGAGATGAAGTAGGCCAGATGGTCGCCGGGCAGCCAGTCACGCATTGATGCCGGCATGAGGAATGTCTGGCCGGGTTCATAGGGGCGAAAGGTCTTGCTCATAGGCGCACCTCACTGAGATTTACTCCAATTATACCCGTTTATGCCTGCCTGAAGCTATTACTCGGACACACTCCTAGCGGAATATGTTCGGGCAGTGGTCTCTCATGGCTGGGGTGCATGCAGTAACACTGAGCCCGAAACAGATATGGAAAAGACATTATATGCCGTTGATGAACTGACAGGGCTTATCGCAGCAGTGGCGATAATAAGACCATCGAAGAGTGTGATTGACCTAGAGGCAAAGTCGGTGATGAAGAAATGGAAAGACAAGTCATTTGCTGCTGGCGTCAACCGTTCGCTCATTGAACAGGGAGTTGCCATGTTGGGAGTGGAGTTGAGGGAGCTAATCACCGATGTCATTATGGGCATGCGCGAGGTAGCTGATAAGATAAGGCTATGACTTCGCCAGTCAACGAAAAGCCAGGTTCTACACAGGTCTGGCGACATATACCATTTCAATGTCAGACGCATTTAAGTTGACATAACTTTATTCCGAACAACTACTCCTATTACTTACGGGCAGTTAACGCTCTCTAAGTTGACTTTGTCTCCATACAGTGCGAAACTGAAAAGGTGGCTCCTGTCAGCCTTTCCTTTATCTTCGGGACCTCCTTTGTTGTCGGCCTCTCCGGAGCGGTGATGCCAGGGCCATTGCTGGCGCTCAACATCAGCGAGGCAGCCCGCCGCGGATTCTGGGCTGGGCCACTTCTGGTGGTGGGCCACGCAACCGTAGAACTTTTCCTCGTGGTGGCCCTTGCTTGGGGATTGAGCCAGGTGCTGGGGAGTAACCTCGTTCGTGGCATCATCGGAGTGCTTGGCGGCTTGTTCCTGATGTGGATGGCATTCTCCATATTGCGGCAGGCACGCCACCAGGAACTCCCGTTGGCAGCAGAAAACCCAACGGGTATGCCAACCCGCAGACTGGTTCTGGCCGGCGTTCTGGTGAGCGTGGCCAATCCCTTCTGGTTGGTGTGGTGGGCAACCGCAGGAGCCGAACTTCTGCTGCGGTCCCTGACGGCAGTGGGAGTGATCGGGGTGGCGTTGTTCTATATAGGCCACATCCTCGCTGATCTGGGCTGGTACAGCCTGGTATCCCTGCTCATAGCTAAAGGACGGCGGCTAATGAGCAACAGGGTATATAGAGGGCTTCTGGCTATCTGCGGTGTTGCTCTTCTCGGCATGGGGTGCTATTTCTTGGTCTCCGGGGCCATGTTTCTCGCCAGTGGGTAGCATATCTTGGAGAATAGTGGTAAGCTTTCCGAAGACGACGCTGAAGAAACGTACATCCTTCTCTTGAATTGGGCTACAATTTACCAGAAAATGTAACTGTAGTATGCAGTTGCACCAGTGCGAAAAAGATGCTATAATCCTACCTCAGTAAGCCGCGACGCCACTCTGAGGCGTCGGTGGCAATAGGCGAGCCAAGGCAAATATCTTTTGAAAGGGGGGATAACTTAATGAAAAAGGTCGTATTCATTGCCCTGGCGCTGATACTGGTCATAGGTATCATGCCCTTCACGGCATGCGGGGGCGCTGAGGAGGAGTACAAAATTGGTGCCGTCCTCGGCATTACCGGATTTAATTCTGCTTTAGGGGAGCCCGAGAAGCAGACGCTTGAGATGCTGGAAGAAGCGATCAACGACGCGGGCGGTATAAATGGGAAGAATGTGAAAATCATTATCTACGACACCGAGACCGATTCCACCACCTGTTTTACCGCGACAAAGAGACTGATCGAGCAAGACAATGTGTTAGCCATCATTGGCGCCAGTTCTTCCGGAGTCACCATGGCAATCCTGGACACTGTCACCGATGCAGAGGTGCCGCTGGTATCGTTGGCTGCATCCGACCAAATCATAAAGCCGGTGGAGGAACGCTACTGGATTTTCAAGACCCCACAGACTAACTCGATGGTAGTAGCGAGGGTTTATGACTACCTCAGTGACCAAGGTATTAGTGAAGTTGCGCTCATAACCGCATCAGACGGCTTTGGCGCGCTGGGCCTCGAGGAGCTTAAGGACGTCGCATCTACCTGGGGGATGACAATCGTGGCTGATGAGAGTTTCGACCCTGACGATACCGACATGACAACGCAATTGGCTGTAATCAAGGGGAAAAATCCTGAGGCAGTCATATGTTGGGGCACCAACAAGGGGTCGGCCGTCATTGCGGATAACATGAAAGACCTAGCGATGGAAATGCCGTTGGTGATGAGCCATGGTATTGCCAACAGGGACTTCATCGACCTGGCAGGTGAGGCGGCAAACGGCGTCATCTTCCCTGCAGGTAAGCTTCTGGTAACTGAGCAGCTTCCTGACGACGATCCCCAAAAGGACGTTCTGCTGGCGTACAAGGCCGACTTCGAGTACCTTTACGGCGAGGGGAATGTTGACACCTTTGGCGGACACGCTTGGGACGCATTTACGCTAATCACGGACGCCATACAGAGTCTGGTGGATGAAGGCAAGGAAGTGGATAGAGCTGGAATCAGGGATAAGCTGGAGAGCGCCGAGCTCGTCGGAATCAGCGGCATTTTCAATATGTCTTCCACCGATCATCTCGGCCTTACTCCCGATTGCCTCGTCCTAGTCGAAATCGTGGACGGCGAATGGACCTTAGCCGAAGAGTAACGAGCAAGATTAACCAATCTGCTAACACAACATAACGCATGGCCACCTGGCAACTGGTTCAGTATGTGGTGACCGGGATCACGGTGGGCAGCATTTATGCTATCGTTGGTCTCGGCTTCACTATAATCTACAGTGTGACCGGGATAATCAACTTCGCTCAGGGCGAGTTCGTCATGCTGGGCGGGATGACTGCCTTCAGTCTCATTGGGCTTGGTCTACCTATACCTGTAGCACTGATGCTAGCAGTCGTGCTGGTTACCCTTGTGGGGGTTGTCTTCAACCTCACTGCCATCCGTCCCGCTGGACGTGCATCCAGCATCACACTGATTATCATAACCATCGGCGGAGCGCTTTTCATCCGCGCTGTGGCGGGGCTGTACTGGGGCAGGGACGCCGTGGCGCTCCCTCCTTTCAGCAGTGGTGCTTCTCTCTCATTCCTCGGCGCTTATATCCGGCCGCAGAGCCTGTGGGTAATCGGCATAACTTTAGTGCTTATGGTCGTTGTCTATTTGCTGCTGAATAGAACGCTTGTGGGCAAAGCGCTCAAGGCGGCGGCCATCAACAGACGAGCAGCAGCTCTGGTGGGCATCGATGCCCGCATGATGTCGCTTGTCAGCTTCGCGCTAGCCGCCGCCACGGGGGCTATAGGTGGAATTGTCATCGCCCCCATTAGCTATGCATCGTATGATATGGGGGTCATGCTGGGGCTCAAGGGGTTTGTGGCCGCAGCTATGGGTGGCTTGACCGGCGTATGGGGTGTATTCCTCGGGGGCTTGGGCCTAGGCCTGGCGGAATCGCTGGCGGCGGGCTACATATCATCGTCCTATAAGGATGCCATCGCTTTGATATTCCTGTTCGCCGTCCTTCTCATCCGCTCTCGCCGACTAGTAGCTGGAGAAGAGGCGGCAGCATAATGCTATCGCTGATTCGCGGCCGAGTGAAGATGCTGGCTATAGCTGCCTTGGTCGTTCTACTAATTATCATTCCCTTACAGGGCAATGCCTACTACACCAGTGTTCTCATTATAATCGGCATCCACGCCATTGTTACTGTAGGCCTGTGCCTGCTCATGGGTTACACTGGACAGGTCAGCTTGGGCCAGGCTGCCTTCTACGGCCTGGGGGCATATATAGCCGCAGTCCTGAGCAAGACCTACCACCTCAATCCATGGCTGGCAATGGCAGTGGCAATTATCGCCACCGCTGCCTTCGCCTTCGCCATAGGATTTCCCATCTTTCGCCTTCGCGGCAACTATCTGGCTATGGCCACCCTCGGCCTGGGCATCATCATCTGGATACTATTCCGCGAGTTGGACTGGATCACCGGCGGTCAACCCGGCTTCCTCGATATACCAACCCTATCTATCGGTGGATTCGCTTTCGATAGCGATCTCTCGTTCTACTATTTGGTATGGGGCTTCTGCATAGCGGTGATGTTTATCTCCCAGAATATCGTAAATTCGAGGATAGGCCGAGCGATGCGCGCCATCCGTGACAGCGAGAGCGCTTCTCAATCCCTGGGCATTAACACGATAATGGTAAAGGCAAAGATTCTCGCCCTTTCCGCTGCCTACGCCGCGCTGGCGGGCAGCCTTTATGCTTATTATGTGGGATTTATCGACCCACCGCCCTTTGGCTTCCTGTTCTCAATACGCCTAGTGGCGATGGCCGTCGTCGGCGGGCTAGCCAGTATTTGGGGTGCTATCTTCGGTGCAGCCACCGTCCGTTTGCTGACCGAGTTCCTACATCCCTTTGGGGACATAGACACGGTACTCTTTGGGTTGCTTCTAATGGTGATTATAATCCTTTCACCCCAAGGGGTCACCCGAGGGCTGGGAGATATCTGGCGGAGATTATCGAGAAGGCTGTCACCAAGTTAGGTGATTTATGGCTGACATCCTGCAAATGAAGGGACTGACCAAGACCTTCGGCGGTGTGATTGCCGTCAACGAACTCGACCTGGAAATCCAGGAGGGTGAGCTCACCGCTATAATCGGGCCCAATGGGGCAGGAAAGACCACGCTGTTTAACCTTATCGCCGGCGTTTTCCCTCCCACCAGTGGCCAGATAATCTTCCATGGGCAGGACTTGGCCGGTACCAATGACTACCAGAGGGCGCGAATGGGTATAGCCCGCACCTTTCAGGATGTGCGTCTCTTTGGTAATATGTCTGTGCTGGATAATGTTATGGTCGGCCTTCACTCGAGGAGCAAATATGGCATACTAAGCGCTGCTTTTCGATTGCCACAGGGGCACCGCGAGGAAGATAATATCAGGCTAACGGCGATCAACACCCTCAATCTGGTTGGCCTGGGGCGGCGAGCCGATATCAATGCCTCCGAGCTTACCTTCGGACAGCAGAAGCTGGTTTCTATCGCGCGGGCCCTGGCCACCAAGCCCCGCATTATTATGCTCGACGAGCCTGCGGCCGGCTCAAATGTCCTGGAGACGCAGGAGATCTCGGATCTCGCTAAGCGCATTCTCGAAATGGAGATAACGGTGATACTGGTGGAACATGACATGCGCTTTGTCATGGGAACGGCCGAGCGGATTGTGGTACTCGACGGAGGTGAGAAGATAGCTGATGGCACACCCAGCCAGGTTCAGAACGACCGACGAGTCATCGTTGCCTACCTCGGCGAGCAGGAGGACGAGATATGATCCTCAGTGTGGACCATGTTTCAGTAGCCTACGGAAAACTCAATGCAGTGTGGGATGTATCACTGGGCGTGGGGAGAGGAGAAATAGTGACCCTCATCGGCGCCAATGGCGCGGGCAAGACGACCCTGCTTAACGCTATCGTTGGACTGCTACCAGTGAAAAGTGGCGCGGTGTACCTGGGGGAACGCAATATCACCGGCCGCAAGGCCCACAAGCTTGTGCAGCTAGGTATTGGGTATGTGGCAGAAGGCAGAGGCATGTTTGGAAGCATGTCGGTCTTGGACAACCTCATCTTGGGAGCATACGCCCAGCATAGAGGCTGGACTAGCCAGCTTGGTGACGCGGCGTGGTTATTGCGCCGGGAGGAGTTTAAGCGTAGAATAGAGCACGTATATCAGCTATTTCCTCGCCTGACGACACGAGAGAGCCAGAAAGCAGGAAGCTTGTCTGGCGGCGAGCAGCAGATGTTGGCCATCGGAAGAGCTCTGATGACCGCACCCAAGCTACTCCTCCTAGATGAGCCCTCTCTTGGGCTGGCGCCGACTGTGGCAAAAGAGATCTTCGGACTGCTCAACAGGCTGCGTGGCGAGGGCATGGCCATACTGTTGGTGGAACAGGACGCAGTTTCCAGCTTGAAGATAGCTGACCGGGGCTATGTAATGGAGATGGGCCGCATTGTATTCGAGGGTACAGCTAAACATCTCATCAGCAATGACAAGGTAAGGCAGGCCTATCTTGGCCAGGTTTGGAGATCTACCTCAGAAACCCCAGCGCAGGAAGGGAGAAACCAAGTTTGAAACAGCTACTGTCAGGCAATGAGGCTATTGCCCGAGGTGCCTATCACGCTGGCGTCCAGGTGGCTAGCGCTTATCCCGGTACCCCCAGTACTGAAATCCTGGAGAATATGGCTGGCTATGAAGATGTATACGCCGAATGGTCTACCAATGAGAAAGTGGCCATGGAGGTGGGATTAGGAGCCGCAACAGGCGGGGTACGCGCCCTGGTGTCGATGAAACATGTGGGTCTTAATGTGGCTGCTGATGCCTTCTTCGGTGCCTCCAATGTGGGCGTTCGCGGCGGGCTGGTGGTAGTGTGCGCAGACGACCCTGGGATGCACAGCTCGCAAAACGAGCAGGATAACCGCCACTACGCGCGCTTCGCTAAGGTGCCTATGCTGGAGCCATCGAACAGCCAAGAGGCCTATTCCATTATGGCACCTGCCTTCAGCCTGAGTGAAGAACTGGATTCCCCCATCATGGTCCGAACCACCACACGCATCTCCCATGCAAAATCAGTGGTGGATGTCAACGGCGACCGCCCAGAACTGGGCCCTCCACCACCATTCATCCATTCGCCCAGCAAGTATGTCATGGTGCCCTCATATGCCCGCCCACGACATCCATTGGCGGAACAGCGCATCCTGCGCGCGGCGCAGCTTTTCGAAGAGTTTCCCTTCAACGAGGTCATCTGGGGAGACCGGAAACTCGGCATCATCTCTGCCGGGGTAGCCTATCAATACGCGCGGGAGGCATTCCCTCAAGCCTCCTTTCTCAAGCTGGTGACCACCTATCCCCTCCCTCAGCAGCTTATCAGAAGCTTTGCTGCTGAAGTGGAGACCCTGTTAGTGGTGGAGGAGCTCGATCCCTTCATGGAGGAAATTATTAAGTCAATGGGCATTGCGGTGGAGGGTAAGTCCATGTTCCCCATAACGGGCGAGTTGAACACCCACATTGTGCTCCAGGGAGCAATGAAAGCGAACCTTATCTCAGGAACGCAACAAGGAGCGGCGGCCACCACTCCCACCTCGAAGCCTCTTCCTCCACGCCCCCCGCTTCTGTGTCCAGGATGCCCTCACCGCGGAGCGGCCTATGTCTTGAGTCGCCTACGCTTTGGCCCCAAGGGGTCAATTCCGCAGGCCAAAGTTGGCGGCAGGAAAGGAAAAGAGTGGCACATCGCCACCTCTGACATAGGCTGTTATACACTGATGGTATATTCACCCCTCTTTGCTATTGATAGCTGTGTCTGCATGGGGGCCAGCATTACCCTAGCCCACGGCCTGGAGAAGGCCGGGGTGGCAGAAAAGACGGTGTCAGTCCTGGGAGACTCCACCTTCATGCACACCGGCATCCCAGGCTTAGTGAACATGGTCTACAACCGGAGCCACAGCACGGTGATCATTCTGGACAACCAAACCACCGCTATGACCGGGCATCAAGGCCACCCCGCATCTGGGCGCTCAGCCAAGAATGAACAAGCGCCCAAGGTTGATATGGCAGAGTTGGCGCGCGGCATCGGTGTCAAAGACGTTAATGTAATAAGCGCCTTCAATCTAAAGGAGATTGAAGAGACTATCCGACGCTGCACTGCCAATGATGAGCCTTCGGTTATCGTAGTACAGGGGCCCTGTCCCCTGTATGAGCGGATCAGTGGAACCGCCTTCAGGGTCAACGAAGAACGCTGCAATGGGTGCAAGCTATGCCTGGACATCGGATGTCCTGCCATAACCTTTGATGGTGATAAAGCATACATTGTCCCCCCCATGTGCGTTGGGGAGAGCTGTTCCTTATGCGTTCAGGTCTGCGCACGCAAGGCAATTGAGAAAGAGAGCGATTGATGCTTAAGAAGGTTGATATCTTGATGACTGGGGTGGGAGGCCAGGGTGTCATTATGGCGTCCGACATCCTCACTACGGCTGCCCTTGCCACTGGCTATGATGTAAAGAAGACAGACTCCCTGGGCATGGCCCAACGTGGGGGAAGCGTGACCAGCCATGTGCGCATAGGAGAGAAGGTCTTTTCTCCCATGATTCCCCCGGGTGGTGCCGATTTTCTGGTGTCCTATGAACGCCTCGAGGCAGTCCGTTCCCTGGCACTACTAAGGCCTGATGGCATTGCTATTGTTGACAGTGTTGCTGTGACCCCGCTCTCGGTCACTATTGACGGTTATCACTATCCCAGCATCGATGAAGTGCGGGAATCCCTCTCCGCCATCACCCAGCGGGCATATGTTCTGCCCGCAATGGAGATGGCAACCAAGCTGGGAAATCCAAGAGCGTCCAGCGTACTGTGCCTGGGCTTTCTGTCCGTTTTTCTGGAGCTACCTGAGCAGAGTTGGTTTGACGAAATAAGGAGACACCTGCCATCACGTCTGCATGATGTGAACCTGGCAGCATTCAACGCCGGCGTTGAGGCGGCTCAGCAAAGCCGAAAGGATGAGGGCGAATGACTATATGGGAACCCCAATATGAGAAGATGACACGAGAAGAACTGGAGAAGCTGCAGCTTGAACGCCTTCAGCAGAAGGTGAAGTCCGTATATGAAAAGGTCCCCTTCTACCGTACTAAACTCCAAGAGGTGGGGTTGACCCCCAAAGACATCAAGTCTCTGGACGATATAACCAGGCTGCCTTTCACCAGCAAGTCCGACTTCAGGGATAACTACCCATTTGGTATGATGGCAGTGCCGCTCTCCGAGGTAGTGAGGGTACACGCCTCCTCTGGTACCACTGGCAAGCCAATAGTAGCTCCTTACAATGCCAAGGATATAGATACCTGGTCTAACCTTATGGCACGCACCCTGGCTTCAGCAGGGGCTCATAGTGGTGATATCATACAGAACGCTTATGGATACGGCCTGTTTACCGGAGGCCTTGGCTTTCATTACGGGGCAGAACGGCTGGGAGCCACGGTTATCCCTGTCGCCGCAGGAAATACCAAACGCCAGATCATGCTCATCGAGGATCTTGGCACTACCGTTTTGACCTGCACGCCCTCTTACGCCCTGATCGTAGCGGAGACGGCACAGGAGATGGGCATTGATTTAGCCGCCAGCCAACTCCGCCTCGCAGTGTGCGGCGCCGAACCCTGGTCGGAAAATATGAGAGTTGAGATCGAGGCTAAGCTTGGAGTGACCGCTATCGACATATATGGCTTGACCGAGCTCCTAGGACCCGGGGTAAGCTGTGAGTGCTCCTATAAGACAGGCATGCACATCTGGGAAGACCATTTTCTGGCCGAAATCATCGATCCAGTGACAGAGCAACCATTACCCTACGGTCAACAGGGTGAGCTAGTGCTGACCACCCTCACCAAGGAGGCCATGCCAGTCATCCGCTTCAAAACACACGACATAGTCAACCTGTATCCCGAAACCTGTGAATGCGGTCGCACGATGGTCCGCATGTCCAAGGTCCATGGCCGCACAGATGACATGCTCATCGTCCGCGGGGTGAACGTCTTCCCCACCCAGATCGAGAGCGTACTGCTATCCGTAGAGGGAGTAGAGCCGCAGTACCAGATAATTGTGGATCGTGAGCGCCACTTGGACGAAATTGAGATCTGGGTTGAGGTTTCCGATGCTATCTTCAGCGACGAAATGCGCAGCTTGGAGGAGTTGGAAAAGCGTGTGCGGGCAGAAATGGATAGCGTCCTTGGCATTTCGGCCAGGGTAAAACTGGTTGAGCCTAAAACCATTACCCGTACCGAGGGCAAAGCCAAGCGCGTAGTAGATCGACGCGAATTGTAGGTTCGGATCCCCTGCCAAGAAGGAGGAGAGATGAGAATAAAGCAGGTGTCCGTTTTTGTGGCCAATGAGCCTGGGCGTCTGGTGGACATGCTCGGGCCCCTTTCCGATAGTGAAATCGACATCCAGGCCCTGTCCGTGGCCGATTCCACCGACTTTGGCATCGTGCGAATGGTAGTTTCTAATACTGCGGGAGCGGTGAAAGCACTGCACGATGCTCAGTTCACGGTACGCATCAACGAGGTCCTCGCCTATGACATGCCCAACGTCCCCGGTGGTCTGTTGAAAGCTGTGGTCGAACCGCTGGCCAAAATGGGGATCAACCTGGAGTACATCTACGCCTTTGCTGAAAGCGAGATTGGAAAGGCAAAGGTAGTGCTTAAGGTAAGCGACATAGATAGGGCAGAAGACGTATTGGGGAAGGGTTGAAATTCCTGTTTAGGCCAATATTTACCTTTTGGCTGTCTGTGCTTCAAAGGAGGTTGACGTGACCGTTTCTCGCAAAACCCGCGAGGCGATGCAAAGGGGGTCGTGGATCCGGCGGATGTTTGAGGAGGGCATCGTCCTCAAGCAGCAGTATGGTGAAGACAATGTCTTCGACCTGACCCTGGGAAATCCCGTAGTGGAGCCTCCTACTGCATTCAAAGAGGAGCTGAAGAAATGGGCGGATGCCCCTGTTCCTGGTATGCACCGCTACATGCCCAACGCAGGATACCCCGAGACCCGTGCCGCTGTGGCCCAAGCCCTCTCTGAGGAAACCGGACTCGCCCTGAGCGCGGAACATATGCTCATGACGGTTGGCGCTGCCGGAGGACTAAATGTCGTGCTAAAAACTATATTAAACCCAGGCGACGAGGTCATTGTTTGGGCGCCATATTTTGTCGAATATCTCTTTTACATCGATAATCAAGGCGGCTTCAGCAGCATAGCCGAGACCGATGATAGCTTTCTGCCTACCCCTTCTGCGCTTGAAGAGGCCCTGAGTCCACGCACCAGGGCTGTGATAATCAACTCTCCCAATAACCCGACTGGCGTGCTCTATCCCAGTGGACTGCTAGCCGAGATGGGCAAATTGCTCACAAAACAGGAAGCCAAGTTCGGGTCTCAAATCTATCTTGTTTCCGACGAACCCTATCGGAAGCTCATCTATGATGGCCTATCATACCCCTTCATATTTCACTATTACCCAAGGAGCATTGTGGTAAGCTCGCATTCCAAAGACCTGGCAATCCCTGGTGAGCGAATTGGCTATATTGCCATAAGTCCTCAACTGGAGAATGGTGAGGAGGTGATGGATGGGCTTGTCTTCTGCAATCGGACGTTGGGGTACGTCAACGCTCCAGCCCTGATGCAGCACGTAGTGACAAGCTTACAGAAGGCTACCGTGGATGTAGCAGACTATCAACGCAAGAGGGACTATCTGCACAGTGCCTTGACTGATATGGGCTATTCGGTGGTTATGCCTCAGGGAGCCTTTTACATGTTCCCCAAGTCACCGGTGCTTGATGAGATGGATTTTCTCGCAGAGTTGAGAAAACAGAATATCCTGGCAGTGCCAGGCAAAGGCTTCGGCCGTAGTGGATATATACGTATCTCGTACTGTATTGAAGACAAGACCATTGAGGGCTCATTACCGGGTTTCAGAGAAGTTGCTCGCCACTACGGTCTTTGCGACTAGAGGCGTAGGCACTAGGCTATAACAGGGGTCCCGGCTGACAGTATCAACCGCAATGCTTTAGTAGCTAGTCTAAACCCTATAGAGAGCAGGCTAACTGTGATAGTAGAAATGAAGACGGGCGCTACATGGGCTTGGCTGTGGTCACTGAGGTGGTAGATTCCAATCAGGTAAACATGGTTTCCCAACACGCCGCTATCCTTCAAGTGGGTGCCCGCAACATGCAGAACTTCACCCTGCTGGAGAAGATTGGCAAGAGCAAATGCCCCGTGGTATTGAAGAGGGGATATTCAGCCACTGTGTCCGAGTGGCTTACTGCCGCCGATTACTTGCTAGCCGAGGGAAACGAGCAGGTAATCCTGTGTGAGCGTGGTATCCGCACTTTTGAAGATAGCGTGCGCTTCTCCCTGGACATAAGCTCCATAGCTGTAGTCAAGAAGTTCAGTCATCTGCCTGTTATCGTGGACCCCAGTCACGCCGCTGGTCACCGCGATCTGGTGGCTTCATTATGCAAAGCGGCTGTAGCTGCTGGTGCTGATGGGCTCCTCATTGAGGTTCATCCCAACCCTGAAGAGGCGCTGGTGGATGGCCTACAATCTCTTTCTCTTCCCCAGTTCGAGAAGCTGATGAACGAGCTCAGGCCGATAGCAGAGTCCGTGGGCAGATTTATCTGATCCAAGCCCGAGGGAATAACTCAGGCCCTGTAAGACCGGCCAGCAAAGCTATAAACGGTATGTTGAAACTGCATTAAGTACAGGGGGTCATAATGGATGTTGATTGGGTCAATACGAGGAAACGATTTGATTCCTCACCTTATGCCCTGTGTCTGGGTATGAAGCTGGTAGAGCTGACTACCGGATATGCTAAAGTCGAACTGAAGCTGAAGGATGAGTTCAGAAACTGGGATGGCAGAATCCAAGGCGGGGTGATAGTGTCCCTTCTTGACCAGGCATTCGGCGCTGCACTCAACACCCTAGATCGTGTTTACGTAGCTGTTCAGTTGAACGTCAATTTCCTCACCGCCCCGGAGGGTGACACCATTTACGCCGAATCAACCGTTTTGCATCGGGGGAAGAGCTTGGGTGTATCTGAAATGGTGGTTACCGATTCAGGCGGCAAGCTTATCGCCCGTGGGCTGGGAACCACTATTGCCATCGGGGACCGAGGGGACACCTCGGCTATGCAGCGGTGATGATGACTGCCACTGGGCCGCAGCCATAACATCACCCTGTTTCCACAAGCTCGATGGCTAGGCCTCTCCCTTCTTGTTGCGCTTTCTCATAGACCAGCTTGGCCGTGGCCAGATCCTCGATGGCGATGCCGGTAGAATCAAAGACCGTTACTTCATCATCTGATTTTCTGCCAAGTTTCTCACCGAGCACTACCTGAGCTAACGTAGCATAGACCTGTTCCGGTTTGAACATGCCATTTCTTAGGGGTACATTGATCTCACCACCAGCGGATGCTTGCCTCAGGTCGTCAACCACGACGGTAGCATCGCTCAGTATTGTGGGGTCCAACTCCTGCTTGCCCTCAGCATCGGCTCCTATGGCATTTATGTGAGTACCATTACGAATCCATTCCCTCTTTATAAGAGGCTCTCGGGCCGGGGTCATAGTGCAAACTATATCCGATGAAGCCGTCTCCTCAAGGGGACACACCTCTATGCGGTGATGAGGGAAGAACTCAGCAAATCGCTGGGTGGCCTCCGGACGGATATCATATATCCTGATTAGCTCCAGTTTAAAAATCTCAGTGTGGGCAAGGAGTTGCGAATAGGCCTGCCGCCCAGCCCCCACCAAGCCAAGCGTCCGAGAGGCTTTTCGCGCCAGATATTTGGAGGCAATAGCCGCTGTTGCTCCAGTCCTGTACGCAGTTATCTCCGTCGCATCCATCACAGCCAAAGGATAGCCCGTCTCCGAGTCGCTATAGATCAGGACACCCATAACGGTAGGCAGGCCCTTGCTGCGATTATGGGGATGAAAATTGACCCACTTTATGGCTGCGGCGCCCGCCATGTAAGCTGGCATTGCCCTAAAATCTCCCTCCCCCGCTTTCAGGTAGGCCTTTGGTGGCATCCATAGCTTCCCTTCACCATAGGCCCTGAACGCATCCTCTACCGCGCTCATGATTTCTCCCATACGCAACAGTCCCCTCAGATCTTTTGCACTGAGTATTAGAGTTTTTAGCATGTCATCTGTTCCCATATGTCGCTCCCTTTCACAAGCTCAAGTTGTTCAACAAACTATCAGCCTCTTTGCAACCATCACTACTTAGCCCATGTACCGACTGGTAACTCCACTACGGTAGAACATTAGTACCTTCTTTTTTGTCTTTGACAAGCTTTAATCACTAGACGCCCTCGAAGAAGTTTCCATGCCCCTCAACACACAGATGTCCCGATATCGCCTCTGAGACGCCAATCTCTCGAAGCCAGGGGAAGACCACCTTCTTCAGGTAAAGGTACCCGTGGGGATTAAGTCTCGGTCTTTCCTCCTCCGTTATCGCTGGATTATCCGCCATGACATGCACTAATGAACAGTCGTGGGAGGGAAGGAGGCGATCCGCATATCCAGCATCTATCAGTGCTTTCATCGTTTTCGTGCGGGCGAGCGGACTGACATTGCGTCCTGGATAGCGATCCAGACCAAGATAGCACCCCTGCTCCAGAATCCAGATAAGGTATTCCGTGTCGGTGGTATCATTGGAATGATCCATCTTCACCCTTCTCAGGTCTACACCTTCCTCCTTCAAAACAGCTAGTTGCTGCTCGCCTACCCGACCTGGTGAATAGGAATGCAGCATAATGGGAACATTCGTCTCAAGGTGGGCTCGAGCCACTCCACGCAGCACGATTTCCTCCCCCTGAGTTTACCCCCGCAACATCGCTTGCCGCCTTAAGGATTACAGCCTTGATATCTGCGCCGGAAGCACCGTCCCGGATTTCGCGGATAAATAGCTCGGCGAATTGGTCAGCGGAGACACCATCAAGAAAACGGATTACGTCTAGCCACCAGCCGGTACAGGCTATGATGTTGACTCCACTCAGACTAGAAGCTCGAGCCAAAACATTCACGTCTCGGCCCAAGTCGAAGGTAGTGGCATCAACAACAGTGTCTACCCCACCCTCTTTTGCTCGAGTCAGCCCACCGGCAATGCGATCCATAAAATTGGCGACAAGAAGCTCAGGGTAGTTCTGAGTGATTCCAGTTGAAGCTACGACAAGGTGTTCATGCATAATAGTGAAGCCGATATCCGCAGTGTCAAGAGGCCCAAGCACGGAATTTATGGTCGCCATAAAATTAGTCCTCCTTTCCATCCCTGGCAATCTGCGGGAAACACTCCCCGGTGAGCAACAACGAGCATATAATAGCCTCTACCAGTAGTGAAGGCAAGGAGAGTGAGGTGGACCCCATCATTAGGACAGGATAGGGGCTATATTAAGATTGGGTCCCGCTATCCTTCACAATACGCTATTCGGACAAAGTGACTGTCCAGGTTAATTAGCCATCACACTAATCGATAGTCGCTAGCCATCGGAGAGTATCGATGGCGATCTCAAACTCTCTCGTCTTAGAGCACAAACCCGAGCCACGCTTTCTCTCTTGCTGTGAATCGGAAATGCGACGGCTATATGAGTGCCTCGCTACAAATTACGCGCGGTATCTCTTCGGTCTCAATGAAAACGGCTTTTTGGTCCAAACGTTCCCGAAGGCTATGTTCGTAGTAAATGTCAGTGAGACTTTTTAGCAGACCTTCCCCAACCACGCCATTTCGCCTCAGGAAGTTCAACTTCTTATTTACGGCAGGTGACGGACTCATCCGGAACGCTTTCTCCAAAATATTTAACCGCGCCTTGGTATCATCGTCAGCATGCTCAAAAAGTATGCGAAGTTCACGCAAAACATACCGCTGTGGCTGCGTCAAAGATAGGGTCTGAGCCCGTTCTGCTCTCCTGTGCTTAATCTCCTCTTCAAAGAGGTGTTTAATCTTCATTGTGTTGCGGTTATACTCATCAGGGAGCTTTCGTGCCGGCTCGAGAGCGGAGCATTTTATGGCGTTGATGGCTCTTGGAGCATCACGAGAGATAATCCTCCCTTCATCATCAGTCAGAAAGAGTTGCTGAAAACGCCCAGCCTGGCAGAAAACATAATGCCCCTTAAAATCAGATTCCTTCGCAGCCCGGATACCATCCCTGAGTTCCGATATTCTCCGAAACTCCTCTGGCTTTTCACTCTTTAGATGACGAAGCATCTCCTCGGCCTCATTGAGATCTACAAGGTCCTTTGTATCGTCTTCAAACAATGATAATTGTCCCTCCTTGCCTTCGTAGATGGCATACATAGCCTGCTCATTAACTTGCTCACTCTTGTCAAGAATGACTGCATCCTCACCAATAGTGTCGTGGATTTCCTGAATGCGTCTTTGTAAGACATCTTTAATGCCTAAGCCCTTATCGAGCTCAGTCTCGGGAAGAAAGTTGAATGCCCAGACTACATCGTTCTCAGAGCCAATCCGGTCAATACGACCAACCCGCTGTATCAGCTTAACCGGATTCCAGTGCAGGTCGTAGTTGATGACCTTATCGCAATCCTGGAGGTTAAGTCCTTCTGAGAGCACATCTGTGGAGACAAGGATCCGAACCTCACCCTCACCCTTTTGGAATCTAAATTCAGGGTTGGCTTTAGGGGCAAAGCGACCCACCATCTTGGACTTACTTTTATCTGCACCATAGATGACATCAATATCAGGCTTCTTGCCTCCAGGATTGAGGTTCTCGTATAGATATCTAGCCGTGTCAGCATATTGGGTAAAGATTAGACATTTACCATTGTCTAACGGTTTCTCCTTCATCCTGGAGAGGAGCCTTTGCAGCTTGGCATCATTCTCAGGTGTAATTGGCTCTACTAACGCAAGTATATGCTCAAGCAATTTCTTATCTGCCTCTATATGCTCGCGTAGGCTTGCCTCATCGAAATCCTTTATATCGTAGCGCCCTGACATTTCGCGCAACTGGTCAATAAGGTCAGTTTCCTCATAGTGGTCTGATTCATAAAGGAGTTGCTGTGCATCTTCACCTGCTGGGATGATACCACTATCCAGAGACCTGAGAAATTCCCGATGGATGCGAAGAAGGCGTCTTATCGTTTCCCTAAAAGCATAAACACTGGACTCAAACCGTTTGAAGAGAAGCACCCTGATTAGTCCCCGCAGATTGAGCCCCGCGCGATGAAGGTCGCTATATGGTTTCTGTTTCCGCTTCTCGGGGCGAACATAGTTATAGAGTCCATAGCGGGCATAGGTGATCTCCTGTCCTAGCTTTGGCTGGTAGTGCTCTCCTCGAGGTCGACCAAGGTATTCCCGAATTTGCTGATAGAGACCACTATATGTCTTCTCTATGCTGTATCTGAGTGATTCAAGCTCCCTCTTGGGGAAGAACTGGTGTTTGTCACCTACAATGATGTATGCCCGCTTGGTGCCATCAAGGTATTGCCTACATTCCATATCAGACATTTCTCGTAGAGGCTGGTGGGTATCCTCGGCATATCCATACCAGCGAAGAACATGCCGGCGAGTCCTGCGTATCAGTACATGAACCAATAGGTCCTGGAGTTCCCTTTTTCCATTATCAACCAGTTTGAAATACCTTTTGAGGTCCGGGGGGTCTATGGGAAGGTCTGTCTTATCCTCTTGATGAAACAGCTTTAGCTGGTTATAAATATCCCAAGCTGACTTATTGCGCGGTGTGGCTGTCAAAAAGCAACACTTCCGTCCTGTGGAAAGAAATGTATGCAGAACTTCATAACGCTGTGTGGTGTGGTGACGGAAATTATGGCTCTCATCTACCAGAACTATGTTCCGGTCGCGGTATCTAACATCCTGCAGAAGGCCATTGACACCTGCCTCACCCGTTTCTTTAAGGAGGCTCATAGGCAGGACTCGAGCATTGAGATGGTAAGTCTCATTATAACCTTCCCACATATCCTCCAGCGTTTTAGGGCAGATAATGAGTGGGCGAGCGTGCTCTGTCCTCTCAAAGTGCTTGATAATAGCTGCCCCAATATAGCTTTTACCCAATCCGACCACATCAGCTACAAAACACCCGCCATTATCCCTTATTTTTTGTATCGCTTGATAGACGGCAACCTTCTGGAAATCAGCTAAGTCTCTTGTTATCTCATCATCCCAGAGGATTTCGGCTCCCCCTCCTTCCTCAAGGCGGTCTTTTACTAGAGTGTAGAGGGTTTTCATATAGACATCGTAGGGGCACACCGGGCGAGCTGCCCAGGATTGGTTCAGCTCATTCATCAAGTAGGCTTCAAAGTCTTGGGCTTCATTCCACAGCTCATCAAACCACCTGGTAAGTTCAGCATGATTGCTATCTCCCTCGATTCTTACATTGAGTTCAGTATTGTCCGATATCCCTGCCAAAGTTAGATTTGAGGAACCAACAATGGCAGTTCCTTCGCTGGGTAGAGTGACGGGATTGCCCTTATCATCATAAAGCTGTTTATAGTCAAAGATATATGCTTTGGCATGGAGGCGTCCCGTGGTGTATACCTTGACCTTAAGTCGCTTCTCCTCTATCAAGTTAATCAGGGTCTTAACCAAAGCCTCTCCTTCGTCAGTTTGATCCATAAGGGCAACGGCTTCTTGAAGATTCTCTGCGGTCTCGCTTGCTCGCCGTCTTTGGTCTGCTTTCTTGCTTAGCCTGATATCCTCCAACGCCTGGTCAACTAGCTCTAGTCGTTTGTATCCCTCACTGATTTGCTCCAGCGTTTGACGATTAGTGGTGTTGCCAATAAGCAGCTTGAGCTCTGAAACTTCCTGAAGGTTCTTCTGGATAGGCTCGAAGCCGGACAAAAAGAAATAGCCCACAGCAAATTTAGCCCGCTCCGTGGAAGGGAGAATGCGGTTTATGTGGTCAACCAGTTTCTCATTGCGATTATCTATAATATCGTGCGTGGGCATCAATCCTTCTCCAATGAGATGATGTTTTCCAGTTGGCTCAGTAGAGGCGGCAAATCGGCGGTTACGGTTTCCCAGACCACATCAAGGTTGATATCGAAGTATCCGTGGACCAGCCGATCCCGCATTCCGGCCATTTTTTGCCATGCAACCTCAGGATGAGCAGCACGGCACATGGGCGAGATGCCTCTAGCCGCTTCTCCAATGATCTCCAGGAGCCGAACAAGAGATAAATTCAGCATCCGGTCTGAATAAAGGTCTTTCTGCGAGCGGCCCTGCGAGAAGGTAACTGCCTCACGAGCAGCGTCCAGAATATGATGCAGGCGAACCATGTCATTATCCAGCATAGTGTAGCTCCGCTGTGGCAAGCACATCATCTCGGAAATATCGGCTCAGGTCCTGGGGAGTTCGAAGGTCAACCTTCCGTCCACCAAATAAGGCAGACAGCTCCATCTCCATATCAAATAAGCGGAAAAACCCGGGCACATGACCAGGCTCGAATTCCACCAGCACATCCACATCGCTATCAGGGCGGAAATCGTCTCGCAGAGCAGAGCCAAAGAGGGAAAGTCTGCGAATATGGTTTCGCTGGCAGAACTCGGTAATTTCATTCTTGGGGATGACTATGTGCTTACCCTTTTCGCTGCATTCTTCGTTCATAGTATTGTGTTGAGCCGATGCTACGGGAGTATGCGATTGTTGTTTATCGTGAGCCACCTCAGCCACCACTCCCCTGAGTTCAGCAAAGATAGGACACTCTGGGTTAGCCTGATAGTAAACCTGTTTACCCCGCACTGTACGGCTGATAATTCCGGCATCAGAAAGCCGTCTCAGTTCCCTTTGCACGGCACCCAGGCCAACCCCAGCGGCACGGGCAATCTGACGCAAGTAGAAAGCCTCATCGGCATGGCTGTAAAGCAGGGACAGAACCGCGCGGCGGGTCTTGCCGAACAGGGCTGCAGAAAGATTGCTGCTGTTACCCGATGTACTCATTCTGGATACGATTGTACCCTTTTTGGTTACGGAATGCAAGGCTCGCTTCTTTGGCTGGCTCATTAAACTCATGTCCTGTTTAACTTGTCTCAGTTTTGCCAGTGGGAGACAGGATTATGTAGCCGGGTGCAGCCCGTCAATTTCTCGCTGCGATTATCTATGATGTCGTGCGTCGGCATTCAAATCTCCCTGGCAAGTTCTGAGTGGTTATTTCGTATCCACGCCTCAACCTGCTGGCGTATTTGTTTTGCCAGTTCAACCATCTCCTGTGCTTCCTGCTCAGTAACTACGCCGGGGCGCTCGTAGTCG
>JAUWRG010000084.1 GCA_030610655.1 Dehalococcoidia bacterium | reverse complement strand
CGCCCATTGTGCCTCGAAGATGCCGAATCCTGCTCCTGCTATTGCTCCTACTATCACCGCTGTCCTGGCTTCTTTTGGTCGCCTCCACTTAATGTAGATGAGGGGCGGCACAAGTTTAGCTGCTTCTTGCACCAGACCGCTGAGGAGGATTGCTGGTATCCCGGCGAGTAAAATCCAGTGTAGCAGGGTTTCCTGGCTCCAGAAGTGGTTAAGAGCCTGGCCACACCATGTTTGGAGAGGGATTTGAATGAAGCAAACGGCGCCGAGAGTGAGAATGGCGCTAGAGACGAACAGCAAGAGAAATGTGGCGATGAGGGTTGGTATGCGCAGGCCGTTCTTCCTCAGCCATGGGGCGAAAGAGGCAAGCCACACAGCGCCGAAGATAAAAGCCAGGCCGATGCCCCAGGCGGTGGGGTTCTGGAAAAAGGAGACGAAGAAATCCCACATGAATTGTGGCATATAACCATACTATGGCTGACTCCGGATGCTCCGTCAATAGAAGGATATTATCGGCCTTTTGGTACTTGACCAAGTAGTGGGGTGGGTCTACGCTACACCAGAAATGGAGTGTAATGTTGAGAACGGAGAGCTCCAGCTTATGGCAATTGAAGCTTCCCACCGGGGTCTCCACGGTCTCGTTCCCCACAATGGTTATGGTAGCCGCGGGCGTTTGGTAATTGGTCCAGACTATGATGTTGGTGTAGCGCCCCGCGTAGCCCTCCGCGAATGGAAGCGTCCTGAACAAATACCAAACTTGGTCGTTGGCATAGGAATCGGCGGGGATATCGAACGCATACGGTCCTTGATGCTGATTGTCTGGCAGGTCAGCCTCGATAGTGACTTTGTTGCTGTCCTCATAGGTTGCTCTGACCTCATACAGGCCTTGCGGCAGTGCTCCACCAGGCGGAACGTTTATGGTTCGGGTCTCAGAGATTGGCTTGAGGTCATCAGCGTTCATGGCTATCGTGATCTCATCGGTGGAGTTTCCCATCACCATGCAGCTTGTCATTAGATAGATATCACCTTCTCTCCGTATGGTCATATTTAGCGTCCCAAGCTCTGTGCCTTGAGAGTCTTGGACCGCATAGCTTATCGTCTCATCATCGGGCCACGGGATCTGGTGGATTATGATGGTGGGTATCGTCGCTCCACAACCAAACAGCGCCAGGCAAACGATAACAAGCAGTGGTAAAGCAAGCAGCGACTTCTTCATAATTCTCCTTTCACAGGATGCGTTTGAGCCTTGGGTTTGGGGTGATGCCGGGTAGACGGCCCCTTTTGGCGATGGGCTTTCCATCTACTTCGTGCAGGTCTGCGGTGAAGTCGATAGGTTTGGCGCCACTGATGTAACTCCCCACACCGAAGGCAGCGATGGGGGCGGCATTTTCTTGAAAGTATCTGATCCGCTCCGAGTCGAGCCCACCGCTGACGAAGATGGTTACATCCTTGAAGCCAGCGAGGTCAAGCCAAGCTCTTGTCTCTTTGACTAGGTGGGCGGTAACGCCTCCCCGCTCCTTGGGGGTATCGAGACGCACCCCCTGAAGCCTTCCTTGCATCGCCTGGGCTACAATTACACTTTCCTCTGGTTCATCCTTGAAGGTATCAACCAAGGAGATGCGAGACACATCAGTGGGCATGTGTTTATCGAAAGCGAGGGTAGCGGCGGCAGTGTCGCCCATGACTATTATGAGAGCGTGGGGTATAGTGCCGGTTGGGGCAATGCCAGCAAGTTTAGCCCCGGCGATGCTGGAACAGCCAACACAACCGCCGACAATTGCGGCGTAATCCATAATACCTGCTATTAAGGGGTGAACATGGCGAGCGCCAAAGCTGACAATCGGAATGCCTTGAGCTGCCTCTACACATTCCCGTGCTGCAGTTGCCCAACCGCTGCATTGGGACAATATGCCTAAGTAGGTGGTCTCATAGGCTCCGTAGCTCTGGTAAGGGGCGGTTATCCGAAGCACTACCTCCTTTCTTTGGAAGGGTTCACCTTCGGATAGAGACCAGACCTCTCTAGTATTCTCAGGAAGCACTTTATCTAGTAGGGCATGAACTTCGTTCATACCGCAGAGGATGCCTGCTCTGGAAGGGAAAACCTCCATGGTAGCTACCGGATTCAGCCCCTCCTTCTTGAGGATCTCCACGGTGCGGGTGAAATAGATGTCAGCCGTCTCGCCAGATAAGATAGAGGCAGGGGTCTCAAATTGAGGGGTAGGCATTTTGGCTGCTGGAGTCTTTATCATCCTAGCCCCGAGAACCTTCTCCATGTGCTCCAAAGCATGATAATGCGCAGCTAAATCGAAAGAGGCGACACAATCGACGGGCACCTCTACGTCGTAGTCGTGATTTCTGGCATCGGCGACGGTATGACAAACACAGATATCGGTGCACACCCCGCAAACGATTATCTTCTGTGGAGCCAGTGCCTTTAACTTCTCTTCCAAGCCGCTATCGAAGAAGCCGCTGAAGCGCCTCTTTGGTATCATCTCGCCACGATAATTGGCAAGCTCGGGGATAACCTCTGCTTCTGAGGTCCCAGCTATGCAATGAGGAGGGAACATCTTGAACTCGGCGTCATCGGGGGCGTGATGGTCGCAGATAAAAAATATCCTCGAACCTTTCTCAATCTCCTGCTGTAGAAGTCTCTGGATATTGGGGATGATGCGGCGTGCCCCCTCACCACAGTAGAGAGGGTTTCCTTCTTCTAAAAAGCCTCGAAGCATATCCACTACAAGAACTGCATTAGGCATCGTTGATAGGCTCCTACTTTTTCGTCATCTTATTTTACTTTCGGAGGATAAGTCAAGCCGAGACGGCTTTGGAGCTCCCAGCAAGAAGATGAGGGCCAAGGCAATACTGGTGATGAGGATGGAGAGGATGAAAACTAAATCATAGTTTCCAGTAACATCGAAGATATAGCCAGCGATGAAGGGGCCGGTAGCCCCAGCGATGGTGACAAAAGCCCATAGGCCTCCATAGATAGCGCCGAAGGAGATCAACCCAAAATACTGGCTCACGAGCAGAGGCTCCAGGGCAAACATCCCTCCAATACCTAAGCCAAATACGACCACAAACACCCAAACAACTGCCATTGAGCCTGGCCCCAACAGAATGAGGGCTAGCCCTCCTATCTGGAGAAGGAAGCACAACATAAGCACATACTTAATGGGCACCTTATCCACAAGATACCCTGCGGTCACTCTGCCGAACACGCTCACCCCAATGGCAATAGCCAAGATCGTCGATGCCATCTGGTGCGATGCCCCTTCGTCTTGTAGAAAGGGGATGAGATGAACGATGATGGCCCCTGTTCCCAGAAAGGTTAGACTCAATGCCCCGGTGATAAGCCAGAAGGGTTTCGTTCTCAGGGCGCTGGAGAATGTCCAGGTTGCGCCAGCCTGAAAATCCTCTGTCAATGGTGTTTTGGTTTGCATCTCCTCGGAGGTCTTGCCATCAGGCGAGAGACCCGTTGCCACTGGCCTCTCTCTAATGACAAGCATGCTCAAGGGGGTGAGGACAATCAAGATAAGGAGGCCCAAAATGTGATAAGCCATTCGCCAGCCAAGTATGGATATAAGGTAGCTTGCCAAGGGGAGCATGGTTAGCCCTCCAATGCCGAAGCCACTTAGAGTGATCCCTATTGCCAGTCCTCTCTTTTCGTCAAACCAACTGGATACGATTCTGGCAATGGGGATATTGAGCGCGCCGAGCTGTCCCAGCGCCATGGCGAAATAGAAGGCGTAGAAGTGCCAGAGAGAGGTGCTGAAGCCGAGCAGGGCAAAAGCGCCGCCGGTAATCAATGCTCCTGCAGCCATCACCCTTCTCGCTCCATACCTGTCAACCCATGTACCGACTAAGGGGGCTGCAAGCCCAACCAGGGAAGCGACGGTCATCGCCAGAGATATCTCGGCTCTCGACCAGCCGAAATCATCGCTGATGGGGATAATGAAGGCACCGAAGGTGTAGTAGCCTATCCCACCAGCTAAAAGGAGGCTTACGAAGCCTACGGCAACAATCCACCAGCCGTAGAAGATGTTAAATCGAGGCATCATACCATTTCTGGCAAATCAAGAGAGGGAGCGAAACCGCATGCGTAATAGTCCCTTTACATCGTCGAAGGCCGTTCTGGAGACGGAGACCCTTGAGTCGGGGTCCTCAATCCAGGCGACCGGCACATCCTTGGTTCGATAGCCCTTCTTCTCAGCGAGGATAAGAAGCTCGGTATCGAAGAACCACTTTTGATCCTTTATGAGCGGTACCAGTTCTTGCGCTGCTTTACTGCTCAAGGCTTTGAAACCGCACTGGGCATCGGAAAACTTTGATCTGAACATAGCCTTAATGAGCAGATTATAGCCTCTGGAGGTTAGTTCGCGTTTAAAAGAGCGCTTCACCGATGAGCTAGGCATGAGGCGAGAACCAACAGCGATGTCGTACCCCTCCTCGATTGCTTGGATCAGTTTCGGGAAGGCTTCAAGGTCTGTGGATAGGTCGACATCCATATAGCATACGATGTTGGCGGTGCTGTCAAGCCAAGCGCGTCGCAGCGCTCGCCCTCGCCCTTTTTCGTCCAGGTGCAAGGAAACGACATCGGAATACTCGCGGGACAGTGCCTGCGCCGCCTGCCATGTTTTGTCAGTGGAGGCATTATCAGCGATGACAATAGTCCAGTTGTGAGTGAGGTTTTTCTCCAGGAACTGCCTCAGGGTATTAATACTCTGTGTGAGGACTCGCTCTTCATTGTAGACTGGTATTACTACATCGACGGTGGTCACTTTGCCTCTTTCCTCGAATTGAATTCGTCGCTTAATATCCCCATAAGGAAGGCATTGTGCTACTAGCTATTGGCGAAATATCTGAGGCTGCTGAAAAATGTCCGAAGGACTTTTTCTCAATCTCTACCTATGGATAAACGGACGTTCGTTGGATTCAGGGGACAGCGTTACCATCCCCAATTCGTTCGCTCTATCCAATACTACCTGATCTTTGATTGATCCCCTGGGGGACATCAGAGCCGATATTCCATATCTATAACATGTTTCTATGCTATCTGGCTCTGGAGGGAACCCGTCGGTAGCTAAAACCAGTGGATAATCCTTTCTTTCTTGCCATCTTTGGTAATATGGGCATCTCGCTGCCGAAATGGATAGCGCAACGCTGATTGCATCCACG
>JAUWRG010000010.1 GCA_030610655.1 Dehalococcoidia bacterium | reverse complement strand
CCTTGAGCCCTGATAGGTCCCGTTTCCTCCATGTATCAAAGTCCTGCTGAAGGCGATAGATCCTTCTAAGAAGGACTGCTCACACCGCTCCTGGAGAGCAGCCGTTGCCCAAGAGTCTGGATGAACATGTTCTCTACATCCCTGGTAGATAGCCCCCTAACATACATCTCGGTTACCATCTTCCCCAGGATATCGGAGCCTTCTCGGAACAGCCGGGCTAATCGTGAGTGATAAGGTTCTTCTGTGGCTCTTAGCTGCGGCAAGTCTATTTCCAATATACCATCAGCTGTCTTCACTTTCCCTGGCTCATAACCGTTACGCCAGCCATTCTTTTGGCGGGAACCCCGACGGTAATGAGCTCTGCCCAGGTAATCCTCTACTTCTTGCTCTAAGGCTACCTGAAGCATATATCTGGCTCCTAAACTGACAAATTTATCCAGCGGATGTCCCTCTGTCTCACACCCAGTAAACACCTCCTCAACCTCTTGTCTCATCTTCCTTGATGGTGGTATTCTCTCCATGGCGTAAGTCCTCCTTTCCGGGCCTCTTGGGCCCTGATTATTTCTCTTGGAGGTATCCAAGCCATATCTGCTTTTACAGGAAGTCTGAGACATCACCAAAAGGAATGTTGACGGCTTTAATTACTAAGGCTTATGATGTGGGCGCTAGTAGTGACTGATTAAACATGAATGCAAGCGAAGGTGATAAATGGGCAATTATTTTACTCTACTAGAAAATATTGAGCGTGCTCGTTCCCAAAAACGCTATTATCAGGCCTTGGAACTTTCGCTAGAAGCCGTAAAGTGGCTTCCGCAATTAGTGAAGGATACCATTAGGGAATTTGGGCAATGGGACATAAAGGGTTCACCACCACTTGGATACGCATGTCATTACCTATCCGTCTTGCGACGGCGTGACGATTTGCACCGTATAAGGACACTGCTTAAATCTATACCGGAGCTTGCGGAATGGCTTAGCGAGGTTGACTTCGCTTTGGAGCGAGCAGATTTGATGGATAGAGTAGAATCATCCCTTTTGGAAAATCCGGGGTTTATCCAAGCCAAACTCGGCAAGGTGCTATGTGTTGACGGGCGTGAGGTATCTAACTTACTAATATACGCTGAACAAATGGGCCTCATACGCAGAGAAAAAGAAGGACGAAGCTATCGACTTTATTCAGAGAAGGTGTCTTAGCTATGAGCATAGGAAAGACAAGGGGATTTCTCTACACATTAGCCCGTATCCTGGGTGATGTGAACGCCGTCAAAAAGGGCAAGGTAGGTAAGAGAGTCGCCCGGCGTGGTGCCGGTAAGGTTACCGGGCGTGGCCTGGGCAAGCTATTCAAGTAAAGGTAGTTTACACCCCTCACCACGGCCAAGCTTTTCCTCTTTGAAGATCGAACCAGTCATAATTGACGCGAACCAGAATCTCAATACCGGCAGTTGGGACGAGATATCGTTCCAGTACTTCCGGTATCCTGAAATACATCGAACTCTGGTATTCCTGTATTGGATTCTTCAGTTGGGCAACTCCTGTTGGCTCGTCCTCCTCGGTATCTGATTGGGCCAAAATGATTTGCTGCAGCCGCAGTTCATAGTGGAATACAATGCTCTTCGCGTCAGTGAAAGCATACGTTATCCGGTTGCCGAACCAGAAAGTAGAAGACTCTTCCATTGCCTGAATATCATCACCGAACGCCTTTGCGGGGCCATCCATCAGTTTGATGTAGAAACCAGCAATGCCCAGTAATCCCGACTTGTCAATGAGCTTAAGTATCTTTGGAGCACCTGTACCTTCAGATAGCTCATTCTCTCCTTGGTCTCCTTGCACCTGCTCAGGTTTCTCCCCGCCCACTTCGACAGTCGCCATGTCGGACTGGCTGAGAACATCCCTGATACCTGTTAGATTCCTACTCCTGTCGAGGGTATCAGACTCAACAGCACCGCCTTCACTCGCGTGGACGAATGTCAGAATATCGATCTCTGCAAGTTTCCACAACTCAGCACGTTTTCTGATTAGCTCGTCAAAATCAAGGGCACCACTTCCAAAGAACTTGGGGCTTTTTGTTCTGAGCGCGCTCGCAAGGTATTCTTTGCAGAACTCATTCACGATCGAGTACAGGAAAGATGAACCCTCCAATGTGTGCAGTCGAGTGATTTCTTGATGCCGAACGTCTACATAGACTCTAGTCCGGGAGCCCTTTCTCCCCTGCACGTACGCAGGGACTCCCCCAGTTATTCTTGCAGGTATCAAGGTAAAATCGGTCACTTCATAGCGAAGCTTGATGACCGCCTCCAGATTGGCAAGGAAGTCAACTTCGAACGACGATAGGTCATTGTAGTTCTCCTTGATTTCGACAAGTCCTTCGTAGCTTGTCGCGCTGCAGTAGGATGAGAGATAGTTAGTCTCTGCTTTCTTCCTATCGCTCTCTGAAGAGAGGATCACAATCACGTTTCCGCTGGCTTGAAGTACATCCAAGAGCTCCCGCTGCACTTGTGAGCCGAAGTAGATACTGGTTCCGGATTCATGCCTCGCGCGAAGCTTTCCGAGAGTAGTCTTCGTGCCATCAGCGAGGGTGACATCAAGCCTTCCAAGACGCTCAATCAAACCTTCTGCGACAACTTGTCGCAATATGCGCGTGTGTTGCGATAGCAGATCAGTTGAGTCCAGAATGATCTCAATGGCCTGCCTTTCGATTGCTCTTGCCAACGTGCTTATGAGATGCTGGGATTCAGGAGAAAGGGAATCTCTTCCTGCTGTGGGAACAAAGTTGATCATATCCAAACGTCCAGATATCCCAATGTAGCTGGACACATTGGTGTTGCATAGTTTGAATCCCTTCTTGAGGGCCTCCAGAGTACCATTATTGAGTCTGAGCCATCCGCGACATCTATCATGCACACCACTGGCACCCGGTTCCCCAATTACCACGTGAATCGTTCCTGCATCATCCCTATAGAATCTTGCCTGTATCCTGGAATCGGGTGACAGACTGAGCTGCACCGGTTCAGCCATTAGCGTCTGCAAATTGCCTATGCTCTCTTCAGACATAAACTGGGCTCCGGAGATGTTCTCCCCATTGAAGGTTACGAGTTCTGGCACATACATTACGAAGCTCTTTAAATAATCCTTCAACTGCTGGGGGTCACCAGGATTAATCAGTTCTGCCTCCACAATTGTGCCATGCGGCCCTGAGGCTTCGCATGGTTCGCTGGTCACGGTTGGCGTGGATTCACCAAAATCGGACCTTTGCAGACTCGTACGGCAACCTGGATACCCTTCTCTCTTGGATGTGACAACAAGGTGGTTGCATACGCCGAAATTTGCGAATCCACCTATCCCGAAGGTACCTATGCACCCTGCTTTTCTTGCCTCCGGCGTGTTCTTCCCGCTTGCTCCGATGCGCCAGAAGAACTCTTGTTGGTCTTTCTGAGACATGCCCACCCCATTGTCCGTTATCGTCACTAGCTTCTCGTCCACGCTCACGGTCACGCGCCCTTCGGAGAAACCGGGATTCTCGGCTTGGCGCATCCGTATGGCATCCACAGCATTCTGTACGTTCTCTCGGAGAAAGGCCATAGGAGTGTCGTAGATTTCCTTGGAGAGTGTTCTGAGCAGTCTCTCAAAATCGATTGTTATCGGGAATCCTGTATTGGTCATAATCTCAGCTCCTGTCTGTGATGGATTTGAATTGATCGTAGAGTGTCCTGTCACCGTACTGGGATGCAAGATTCCGGACTATCTCGTTTAGTCTCTCTGCGGATTTACTCGGATACAGCTCCGCGCATCTCAGGATTGCCTGACCTGCCAATTGTGATTTACCCTTAACGGATTGGCTGTTGATGATCGCACAGTAGTCTTCGAACGAGAAGTCATCGCTACCGTCGCTTTCGAGCCATGCTTCATATAACGAGACTCCCTCAGGGAGATCGACAATCCTTGCGTCGAATTTTAGTATCTCTGCACGAATGGGTGAGGAAGTGTCAGCCTTACACAGCGCGAGGTATCTTAGTGTTGCTGCCATATCTTCTGCGGCGATTGCCCTGCGGAGCCCCAGCTGCATAAACGATGTTGCTGATGTGTCCGCGACTTCCGTTCCTAGTGTCGTCTTTGCTTCTTCCTCACGAGCAGTCAAGATTGCCCGGAATGCCGGGGCGGTATCAGATTCCCTCTTGAGGAATCTATCATACTCTTCGATGAGTGACCCATGCTCAGCAAAGACATGGTTCATCGCGTTCTTGCCGTAGAAACGGATGAGCCTCTGAAATTGTCGCAGTGACACTGCACTTTCCACATCGCTGGCTTCGCCTTGCTTCAACAGCACTGGTGAGTAGAAGCTCGGCGATCCATTCCAGCAAAATGCGATTTCACTACTGATGCCGCAAATGACTGTGCACATGTGGGCGGGCGCAATGAAGTCTGCGTGTCTCTGCAAAAGCTCCCTATAGACATCCGTGGTGACGAGGCTGGACGATGAAGGTGGCTCAACCTCTAGCACGTCAGTATGGACATACCATTTTCGCTGCTCCGCAACGTAGAGATGACTCTCCACCGTTAGTGTACTATCCGCTATGCTGTAGGTATCAAGGCAGAACTGGTAATCTCTTTCATATTCTTGCAGCAGAGCTCCGGCAGTCAGTAGGATTGTCCGACCCCCATTCACGATCATGGCCTTTGTCGCTGGCTTGTGAATGTGCCCGTGCAGCACGAAATCGAAGTTCTCGCAGCAGATGGCCTCGATGTGTTCACTCTCGAAACTTGTAAGCCAGTGAAACGGGTGATGGATAATCCCGAAAGATATGCACCCCTCGCGTGGTGGCTGTGATTTAATGAACTGGCTCAAGGACAAGCTACCGATAACTAACTTATCGCGATCTTCTTCTCCTCCGTATCCTAACCATGCAGAGTTCATCTCCCACAACTGCACGTCGAGACCGTCGATACTCATATGACTAACTGCATTAATACTTCGACTATCAGTGGTAAACTGGCTGTCGGATGTCTGGTATGTCTCCCGGAATTCACGGTAACGAGCCATCCGTTCCAACAAAGCAGCCCGTTCAGGGGACCGAAGGAATTCTTCAATATCCGGACCCGAGACTATCTTTGTCCTGCATCCCTGAAAGAGATAGCGATTGATATTCCTGTCTATGTCATGGTTTCCAGGACACATTGACACCCTGTCCCGCTGAAGTTCGAGCATCTGTAGCAGTTTGTCAAGGAAACAAATTGCGTCAGAGTATTGACCTTGGTCCGCGCTGTACGCAATATCCCCACTTATGGCAACAAAGTCGGGCTTCCATCCCTTCCCCAGATTCTCCCGCGCGGCATCAAGGATGCAGTCAGCCAGTTCCTTTCTATTGAAGAACTGGAAACCTCCGAAATGCATGTCCGAGATATGAAACCATTTAAGATCAGTTCTCACCCGTCTACCTCAAACTTCTGATAGGTCTTCACTTGTTTGCACGCGGTTCTCGCTTGGGATTGAGGCCTATATTCTCAAGCCCAATGAAGACTAGCAGCCTGATGAGTGTTACGTTCTTCATGTGTGATCCATTCCCGACAAGCTGTCAGGAGGAGTGAGCTTGCCCCCAGTTATCGATGGCTTAAGTGCTAGTTTTCGTCTGAACAATGCCAAGGGGCTGTCTTCTGCGGTGACTAATCTGTCAGCCGCGTGTTCGATGACTGCGGGTGGGACAGAAGCCAATTGGATGAGGAATGATAGAGCAATGGTGTTGCCTCGCAACCAACCTGTTCGAGGCCAGCGTAGGTGTTTCTCAGGATTTCCGCCTGTGTAAAGGGCCATGTCGAAGTCCAATGCGAAAGCAAGCTCATGCTTTAAGGGGCGGCCAGAGTGATCTCGTTGCTTCATCGGCATGATCACCGCTAACGATGCCAATACTAGCTGGCCTGAGAGAAGAAGCTGCTCGCCGAGACGCTGGACTATAGCCATTTCAACGGACGTAGCCGGTATTACCTCGGTTTCAATCATGACCGCAGAGACACTTGGCTCAGTGGCCAAAATATCCGGTCGCTCACCGCTAGCCTTAAGAACCTCAGCGAGGGCATCATTTATCGTACGTTCTGTTGTTGCCATCAACTCAAATGAACCACGCCAAGTGCTAGAAGCTAGAATCTTGACATCTCAGTGTGGTCATTGCCTCCCAATCTAAAAAGAAGTCCTTTTAGTATGGCAATCTTACATCCCTTCATGGAGAAGCGCCAGCCCGATTTCCACAAGTCGCAATAAGGACGAATGGCGAGCCAGTTGTCAAAGGCAGAGGATAACTCACTGAGCCTTGCACGTTAGGGGCCTGAAATAGCGTTTCCTTTGTTCTGATCGGCACCTGATGGCTCGGGAGTCCTTGGAGGGATTGGGGGGCGCCGGCTCACTCTTATTCAAAGTTGTAGTCTTCCATCCTAACCAACTTAAAGAGCGAAGCCCAAAAGAAACCGCCATACCTGACGGTCAGGGCGGAAAAATTTCGGTTTGGTGGAGACGGGGGAGAGTTGAACTCCCCGTCCAGAAGAGGGCCACCCAGAATGTACTACAGGCTTAGTCGGCTCTTTGCTCTTGCCCAATCGTCCTCTGCCGACCGAGTTCGGCTGGGCCAGTCGATTCTTCCTTAGGCAACTCTTATCGACGTCTGGATTGCTGCACCTCGACTTCTCGTCGCCCATCCCCATTCATCGAGGGAAACGGGGGGGGCGTGTCAGCGCTTAGCTAGCGTAGACGTATTCGTCAGTTACTTTTTTGCCACCTGTTTTGCGAGGCGATGGCACCTCGGCCTGCAATCCTGAGCCTCTCCTCTCCTGTCGAAACCACTCGTCCCCTTGTCAGTTACTTGACATAACTAGCGAAGCAGTGGAAAGTATAAAGGGACCGCCAGGGCTCACATTCACGCGTTGTACTTAAGCCCCTTGGCGAGCTTCATGGTGCGCTCCATCTCGCGCTCCGATTCGCGGCGAGCTATGGACTGGCGCTTATCATAAAGCTTTTTCCCCCTGGCCAAGCCCAGTTCCACCTTGGCATTCCCATTTTTAAAGTACAGCCTTAAGGGCACAATGGTGAAGCCCTTTTGCATTACCTTAGCGGAAAGGTCGTTGATCTGCCGGCGATGAAGTAGTAGCTTCCTCGGCCGCGTTGGTTCGTGGTTATAGCGATTGCCCCCTTCGTACCGAGCAATGTGCGTATTATATAACCACAATTCGTCCTGTTCGGGACGGGCGTAACCATCACGAATATTCACCCGACCGGCACGAATCGACTTGACCTCGGTGCCGGTGAGAGCGATCCCTGCCTCAACGCTTTCCAGTATATGGTAGTCGTGGTGTGCTTTTCGATTGAGGCTTACCGTCTTTACCTTCATAATTCATTCTATCATAGCCGTTTGCCAACTTCAATTCACTGTTGCGACTCAATATATTCGATAGCGAACTCCAGTTGCGGGTCACGGCCATTTAACACGTCTTCTTCAGTAATCTCCACCTCAAAGTCCGGGGTTAGCCCAACACCCTCTATTAAATTGCCATCCGGAGTTAGCCAGCGAGCGGTGGTCACATAGAGGGCAGAGCCATCGCTGAGCTCTCGAATAATGTTTACGCTCCCCTTACCGTAGGTTACGTTGCCAACAAGTGTGGCACGCCCGCGATCCTGAAGCGCTCCAGCGAGCACCTCGCTGCCGCTGGCGCTCCATCCGTTCACCAGCAAGACCAAGGGCAAATCTGTGGCCAGACCTCCAGAGGTCGCTTGCGATTCATCAAGCCGCCCTTCGCTATCCTGTTGATAAACTACGGTGCCGCCATCGAGAAACTCGCTGGCCACATCTACCGCAACATGAAGATAGCCACCGGGGTTGTTCCTCAGGTCGAGGATGATACCCTCCGCCCCACTATCGATGGCATCGTTGAGGACGGCGACAAGCTCTTCGTGGGTACGTTCCGAGAAATGAGTGATCTGGATGAGGGCAATGCCATCGGGAAGCATCTCCAGGTAAATGCTGTCGAGTTTGACCTCTTGTCGGATTATCTCGATATCCACCGGTGTGGTCTCACCCTGGTGGAGAATAAGTAGGGTTACCTTTGTGCCTTGCGGCCCTCGGATTTTCAGTACCGCCTCTGTCAGGTTCATCTCCAATGTAGGCTCGCCATCGATCTCCAGGACCTTATCACCAGCCCTGACGCCTTGCTCTTCGGCAGGGCCGCCAGCAATAGGAGAGACCACAGTTAGCTCTCCATCTTGCATAGTGACCACCGCCCCGATGCCCTCAAAAGATCCCTCATAAGCGCTCCACTCCAGTTCATAGGTCTCAGCATCAAGATAGGAGGTATGAGGATCATCCAGGGCTTCAAGTAACCCTCTAATAGCACCCTCACTAAGCTCCTCAGCGTCAAGTGCATCCTTGTTGACATAATATCGCTCAAGGGACTGCCACACCTCCCCTAAGGCATTGAACTCCTCGGGGAGTCCAGTGACAGGGTGAGACAATGACTGTGAGAATGCGAAGCCTACTCCAAAAGAGAGGACTATTACTAAAGCTACCAACAGCGTGGTAAGAAGGTATCTCTTAATGTTCATTTATTAACCTCTGCATGGCAAGACACTATTATATTACAAGAGGCCTATGTTGGGGAAGATGTGCAAGGCTCTGTTATGTCAATTAGTTTACGTTCAATATGAGACTAGATAACATAACAACTATTGTGCGAACCACTTCTCAAAGGAAAGCGAGTGTCTCGGCGATCCGTTGCAGCAACCGGTCTAACCCCCATCCCCTAGATGCTGAGATCAGCACTGCGTCTCGAGGAATATCTGTGGCGTCGCTGACAAAATTCATGATATCTTCCTCACTAGAAGCGAGGAGGTCAAGCTTATTGAGAACAGTTATCCTCGGCTTCTGGTTTAACTCCAGGGTGGTCAAAAGCTCTTCCACGGCGATGCTTTGCTCCACTGCGTTCCTATGTGTTATGTCAAGTATGTGAAGGAGCAAGGTAGCCTCACCTAGCTCCTCAAGGGTGGCTCTAAAGGCAGCGACCACAGTGGTGGGCAGCTTCTGTATAAAACCTACTGTATCGCTGATCAGCACCTCTCGCTTGTTTGGCAGGGTGAGCCTTCTGGTAGTCGGATCAAGGGTGGCGAAGAGCTTATCTTCTACGAACACATCAGCGTTACTCAAGGCGTTCAGTAGAGTGCTTTTCCCGGCATTGGTATAGCCGATTATGGCCACGACTGGGATGCCTTGCTTGGCGCGCTGACGCCGATAGAGGGCACGATGCTTCCTCACTTGCTGAATATCTTTCTGAAGGCGATGGATCTTGTGGCGGATGAGCCGTCGATCGGTCTCAATCTGCGTCTCACCAGGTCCCCTGGTGCCAATACCGCCACCGAGGCGCTCCAGGTGGCTCCATTGCCCAGCGAGGCGAGGCAAAAGGTATTGATGCTGCGCCAGCTCTACTTGGAGGCGCCCCTCATGGGTTTGGGCTCGCTTAGCGAAGATATCGAGGATCAGGGCAGTTCGGTCAATAATCTTGACCTCAAGAGCGTCCTCCAGGTTTCTCTGTTGTGTCGGCGAAAGCTCATCGTCGAAGATCACCACATCACATCCCAACTCCGCCTTGAGTTCGGCTAGCTCCTCTATCTTTCCCTTACCTACGTAATAGGCAGGTGTTGGGCTCTGTCGCCGCTGAATCGATGCGCCAACCACCTCGGCCCCAGCGGTAACCGTCAAAAGGGCTAACTCCTCAAGGGAATCCTCTACAGGCCATGTGTTTCTTAACCCCTTTACCTTGACTCCTACTAAAAGGGCTTTCTCTATCGGTGGATGGGTGGGAAATGTAGTTCTGGCGATGGCCTTTCCTTATGTCAAGATGTTTTTTGCTTATGCCATGACCTAAGCCGTGCTACCGCTTCCTCAAGACGCTCATCTGGGACAGTTAGAGAGATTCGAATATAACCCTCCCCACACTTTCCGTAACCGATGCCTGGTATAACAACGACCCCAGCCTCATCCAATAGAGCGGTAGCAAATTGTATTGACGTATAGCCCTCCGGGATCCTGGCCCAGATATAAAGGCTGGCGCGGGGGAGTGTTGCCTTGAGCCCTATCTCGATAAGGGTCTGGAACAATAGGTCGCGGCGTCGCTGATATATGGCGTTATGCTCTGCAATGCAGGCTTGTGGTCCGGTCAGCGCCTCAATGGCGGCGTACTGGATTGCTTGCGGAATCCCCGAGTCCAGGTTGGATTTCACCCTCGTTAGGGCGTCAATTATTCTGGCATCTCCCACCACCATGCCTACCCGCCAGCCAGTCATATTGTAGGTCTTAGAGAGAGAGTGAAATTCTACGCCAACATCCCTCGCTCCTGGCACTTGCATAAAGCTCACTGGGCGATAGCCATCAAAGGTTACTTCAGTGTAGGGTCCATCATGGCACACAGCGATGTCATGTGTTTTAGCAAAGGCAACCACCCTCTCGAAGAAATCTAGTTCCGCTACAGCCGCTGTGGGATTGTTGGGATAGTTAATCCATAGCACTTTTGCCCTTTGCGCTATATCGGAAGGAATACTCTCAAGGTCTGGAAGAAAACCATGCTCCTCCACAAGCGGCAGATAATACGAAGAACCACCAGCGAACATGGTGCCTATAGCATAGACAGGGTACGCTGGGTCGGGCACGAGGGCGATGTCGCCGGGGTCGATGAAGCATAAGGCGACATGCCCAACACCATCCTTGGCGCCGATGAGGGGTAGTACCTCGGTATCCGGATCAAGAGTCACACCAAAGCGGTTATTATACCAGTCAGCTATGGCCCGGCGAAACTCAGGAAGCCCCTCAGACTCAGGGTAGCGTTGGTTCTCGGGCACATGGGCTTCCTGGCAAAGGCGCTCTATGACATGCGGCGGCGTAGGGATATCAGGATCACCTATTGCCAGGCTGATGACATCCTCTCCCTTTTTCTGCTTCTCGGCGATCTTCTTTGAGATCTCGACAAAGAGATAAGGGGGTAAGTTTTCAATGCGTTTTGCAGTTCGCATTTTCGAACCTAATGTTTGTTCCTATCCAAATTTTGCTTTCAACGTCTCGAAAACAGGCTCGTCCCATTTGGCTTGCTGCCAGGCACGAGCTCCTGAAATGTCGATTTTTTCGATATCAAACTTTGCCCCTCGGAAGTCGGCATCCTGAAGGTCGGTTTGTGCCAGGACTGCACCAGTGAGGTCAGCGCCACTAAAAAGCGTGCCCCTTAGCCTCGTCCTGATCAAGTTGGCGTCCACTAAACAAGCACTGGACAGGTCGGCATCGGTCAAATCTGCGCCGGTAAGGTTGGCACCTTTGAGATTAGCCCCGCTCAGGTCGCAATTCAGCATGTCGGCCTGAACCAGGGTAGCCCCTGACAGGTCGGCGTCGCACATTATCTCCCCTCGAAAATTGGCGCTAACCAGATTTGCCCCCGCCAGATTCTTTTCTCCGGATTCACTCATTCAAGAAACCTCCAAATTATTTTTGTAGCCTGACAGTTGCAAATCCGCAGCTAGTCAGGCCATTCTCCCAAGAACACCAGCTCCGCAGGGCCGGTGAGTATCACCTTGCTCACCCCGTCCCAATCTATAGTAAGCGTCCCTCCCGGTAATGTCACATCCACATGGCTGTCCACGCGGTTATGAAGTCGGGCTGCCACGGCGACGGCACAAGCCCCACTGCCGCAGGCCAGGGTCTCCCCTACCCCTCGCTCCCAAACCCTAGCCACGATCTTCTTTCGGTCGGAAACATTTGCTACCTCAAAATTCACCCTTTGAGGAAAAGCGGGGTGGTTTTCCACCCTGGGACCAAGCTCCAAAAGGGGAAAGTCTGCCACCGGCTCCTCAAGGAGGCAGACAGCATGTGGATTACCCATAGACAGGCAGGTCAAGGGGAGTATCCTGTCTTCAACGTTAATGGGGCAATCCAGTATTATGTCAAGCTTCTCATCAATGAGCATTGGTATCTCATCAGCCTTGAGACCGGGTATCCCCATATCTACTTGAATCTGCTTACCCTGGGCTTGTACCTTTCTAACGCCCCCTTGCGTTTGTACTGTGAGCTCATTGGCATATCCCTTGTCAATAGCATATCTGGTGATGCACCTCAGTCCATTGCCACAAGCCTCAGCTTCTGAGCCATCGGGGTTAAAGAAGCGCATATACAAATCGGCTACTTTTGAGGGCATGAATAGAATGAGCCCATCGGCGCCGATGCCGAAGTGGCGATTACACATCGACTTGGCAAGCTGGGGCCAATCGCGCTCCGTATCAGCCTCGACCAATACGAAATCATTCCCAGTAGCTTGCATCTTGGCGAACTTCATAGATTGACTTTTTCTCTAGCTCTTAAAAATCCCTGGATCAGACCCTGAACCGGTTTCTCTATTCCACTTCTTATATCAAACCAATGGATCCTCTCGTCATTAAGGCGGAACCAGGCATACTGGTGGCGGGCGAAGCGATGGATCTCATATTTTATGTGCTGCACAACAACATCCAGTTCTACCTTCCCCTGAAGGTACTGTTCTATCTGATTGTAGCCCAGTCCTGACATCGAGGGAAGGTCAAACGAGTAGCCTCGCTCCAGAAGTGATTGAATCTCCTGAACCAGGCCTCGCTCTATCATGCCATCGACTCGCTCATCGATTCTGCGATATAAATCCTCCCTGGCAGTGGTCAGTCCAATCACTAAAGTGTGAAAAAGTGGCTCGCTCATCTGAAGCTGAGAGAAAGGGACTCCTGTAGTATAGCAGACCTCCAAAGCTCTGATCACTCGTCGTACATTTCGGGGGTCGATCTTTTTTGCTGCATCGGGGTCTACCTGCTCCAGTTCCTTATAGAGTGCTATATAGCCTTCACCTGCTGCTTTCTCCTCCAGGCTCTGCCTCAGTTCAGGGTTTGGAGCAACCTGAGGGATTTTGAAGCCCCCTATGACTGCTTTCACATAGAGGCCGCTGCCACCTACCAAAAGCGCCAGCTTTCCTCGCCTGTGAATATCCGCCACCGCCTGATACGCCATCTCCTGATAAACGGCAAGGCTGAAATCCTCATCAGGGTCAGCGACATCGATAAGGTGATGAGGGATGAGGGCACGCTCCTCACGGCTTGGCTTTGCCGTGCCAATGTCCATATAGTGGTAGACCTGACGACTGTCGGCGCTCACGATCTCGCCATCGAAAATCTGCGCTAGACAGAGCGCCAGAGTACTCTTACCCACAGAGGTGGGACCCACAATGGCGATAAGACAATTCATTTCGCCCTGTTCTGCAATTCCCTACTCGACAGGGATAAGGATCAGGCCTGAGTGGAGGGAGAAAAGTCGAAGTAGCATCACCAACAATACTTGAACCTCATTGAGGAAATGTACCTTGAAGTTCCACGTAGCGGATCCTGCCGCTTTGTATATCTTGTTGCAGAACATCCTTTACCTCATCTTTCGCAGTAAAGTACATAATCTGCCATCCCGATTCAGAGATACTCTTGAGTATATCAAGCTGTTTTTGCAATCTTCCTAAGTCGGCTTTTACGAATGGGTCGTCCATGATGAAGAAACCGTTGCCTCCCTTTAGTAGCTTTTCCCCAAGGGCAAGCCGGATGGAAAGATATAACTGATCGTAGGCGCCACCTGATAGTTTATCGGCAGCCAATATACTACCGTCTTGAAGTCTGACCTGTACTTTCCTCACGTCATCAAGAACGAACTCTACCTCCTCATAAATGCCGCCCGTTATCTTACAAAAGTGCTTGGAAATAGGGCTGTCCTTACCAAAAAGAGCAGAGATCTTTTCTTCCTCCTCCCCTTCGAGTTCCTCGAAGATTCTTATAGCTTCTAGTGCATCATCTTTTTCGACCTCGATTTTGGCTATACACTCTAACAACTTGTCCCTGATTGCGTTCATATCTACCGAAGTGTTGCAATATAGGTAATCATCTTCCAACCTTAGAATCTCATTCGCTTCCTTTTCTACTTCTCTTAACTGGTCAAAAAGATCGGCCATCCTGCCCTCAAGTTCCTTTTGGCTAGTCAGAAGCATCTCATGCTCAGATTTCAACTGTGAAGCGGTCTTCTCATCGTATGCTATATCCTTAGCCTTATCCTCGAATTCCTTGAGGGCACTAATATCCTCAAGCCAATGCGACAAGTTCTCCTCCGATGTTTCTCCTGCTGAGCCAAAATGACTTTGTAGTATACCAAGCTGCGTCTCTGCTGATCTTTCATACCCCAGTTTCAATGCAAGCTTTTCACGATACTCTTGAAGAGTTCTTACTCCGGTTTTGCTTATCACCTCATCTATTTTCCCCTTAGCTTTCGTGTTTTTCTCTTCTATGCTTGGGATCTGCGTTTCTTCAAGATTCTTTGTTTCTCTTTCCAATAGTGATACTTCCGTCTTAAGCTGCTCTAATTCCATTTGCCGTTTAGAATATTCCTCGTCAAATTTCTGAATATTGGAGAGGATTCCTCCGATGCTTTCTGCACCCAATTCAAATCTTGAAACGCTTAATTTGATTCTTTCAAACACCCCCGCAAGCCAGGCTTTCTCTCTTATGAGTGAAAACCTTAGTGTTGCAAAAACCCCGGTTAATATTAAGAAGCACACAAAGAGTGCGTAGGATAATAGCGATGGCCTGAGAATAATTCCAAAGGCTAGTATAGATAGTAGTACAACTGAAATTATCGCTGCTACTGCAAAGAATCTACCCTTCGTTTCTTTCAGCGCTAACTCTCCACTCTTCATCTCATAGTTCTTGATTTCCAGCTTGATTTCATCGTCTAGCCTTTTTTTCCTCTCGGCGAGGGCCTGCAAAGCCAACTTATCCACCTCCAATTCCTTCACTTTTTGCCGCAATTCTCCTTTCTCGGTATCCGCTACGTTTTGTAACTTTTGTATGTCCTCTGTCGAGTTCTTAATATCCTTCCCATACCCAGCCCACAGCTGCTCATCCTCGCGAATATAAACTTCCAGTTCCTCAAGATTTTTCCGGGCAGATGTAAGGGCTTCATAAGCGCTATTACACTTTTCGTATTGCTCTCTTTTCCTAGCATTCTCAAAGGCTTCTATCCTACGGCTAACTTCGCTCGCCTCCTCTCTTATCTTGAGAAACTCATCTTCAAACCTATCAAAGTTCTCCGCTCTAATCTTCTCATCCAATGCCTTGATCTTTTCAATCAAACTATGTGCACGTCTTATCCCAGTCTTTAATTTCTCGCCTGCCCAGTCACGCAGAGAAGCGGTGCTGTCAGCCTTAGTTAATTTCCCTAGCTCTTGCAGTTGACCTTTTATTTGAGAAATCTCTCCGGTTCTCAAACCGACAAGGCGGTCTGTCACATTTCTATAGAACCCGCTCTCTAAGGCGATAGAAAGGTCGCTATTTCTTATTATGAATATATTGCGACATTCTTCAGGGGTAAGATCAGTAATGTCTGTTAAGTCTCCTTTCTCTGGGAGTTTTAGTTCTCTACCTTCAGCATCTTCCACGATCAAGTAGCCTTCCGGCTCTTCATTTACCCTGTTTATGCGCTCAAAAAGGCGTCTTCCTGTTCTCAACAACATTTTTACTAGGCCGTCTATGGTGAGAGTCTTACCATCCTCGTTTTTCCCGAAGAATAGAGAGAAATTACCCACTGTTATACGTCCAGTATCTGGCAATGGTCCATAGCGGCGTATTGAGAATTCCTTTATTTTCATAGCTGTACCTTCATCATTGCCCTGATTGCAACATCTTGCAGTTGCTTTATCTTGTCTTCCTCGTAGCCAGCTTGCCTGATCTTGCTCATAAAACTCTTAAACAAGTCATCTTCAAGTATCCTTCGGATGTCTCTGAACTCATAGTGTTTCTCAACACATTTTCCTGTAGTCATTTGTTCTATTTCACTTACAAGGTCCGTTTCTGTTGTACGGATTCTTTCACTGTTGATGTATCCTGAAACGGTCAAGATGGCTTTGGCTTTTGGATGTAGTTTTTCAAAATGTGTTTTTGTGATTTCCAGAGGATTTTGGTCCACGAAAGGGTCGAGTTCTATGACCACTTTTTCGAAATGAGGTGTATCAAGCGCGTACTCTTTAGGCGGATCTCCTATCTCGAAAATATTGACTTTTCTCTGCCCTGTTTCTCTCTGAGTAATTGAAATAGGTGAACCGGGATACACAAAATAGCCTCCATTCTCTAATCGCCATACGTCGAATTTCGAATGGAAATGACCTGCAAGCACGTAATCAATATTCAACTCTTCGAAATAAGACAGCCTGAAAGGCATATACCTTCCTTCACCTTCCTCACCGAAATCCGTTCTCGAAAAGAAGGCGTCGAGAAGTTCCCCATGACAAAGTAGGATATTCTTCTTATCACCTGTTAATACCTTGTTCAAAGCTCGGATTTTCCTGAGAAGTTCTTCCCCTTGTATTGGCTCGAAGGGCATTCCAACAACTCTGATATTCTCGTATTCGAAAGGTGAACTGCTCAAGATGAATACAGCTTCACCGAAATACATGCCCCCCTTGTATGAATCCCTGTCATGATTGCCAGGAATTATTAGGACCTTAAAGCCAGTGTTCGAGAAGATCCCCCGTATGTAAGGCCTCAGGTTTTCAGCATCAATGCCTTCATTGAAGAGGTCACCGCATATCACGAAAATGCTAACTTCGTTTTGTTTCCCGATTTCGATCAGTTCTTGCAGAGCTTTCCACCTTTCGTCTTGATATTCCCTTAGATGTATATCAGCCGTATGGAGTACTTTCATTTTACCTCACTTGCTCAAACACAGTCGGGGCTCCGGAAGTGGATTAGAAATCTTGTTGCCAGAATACTAGGAGTAATTGACACCATGCCGAAACGTTCTCCTCCGATGCGTCACGATACCATGTGCGATGTCAAGGATGTTCTGTTCCAAGTATTTCCTAAGGTCACTGCCCCGAGTGTACTTGGCCGAAAAAGGGCCAGCTGTTATCCTGTCCCCACGAGCTAGCTCATATGCTTTTTCAACTGCTCCTCTTTTATATACCCCGATCACATGCCCCATTCTCTCACCTGCACTTCCACCCTGGCTTTGAATTAGCGAAAAGCACGGAATGTCGCTTGGGCCATCACCCACATAGATCATGTTGTAAAAGGGAACCCTCCTATCACGTTCCTCTATAGAATCATTGACTAAATAGGGATTGCTACGGAGTTCGTCGCCTGTAATGCCTTTGTTTATGGCATAGATAAACTTCGTTTTTTCGGTGAAAGTCACGGTGGCTTGTGGGCGGGCAATGAGATGAGTATTTGGATCTTCCCAGAAAGTGCAACCGAAAATATCCTCCATGTATGGAGCGATCGCGCTTCCCCTGGCCATCTCCTCAAAGCCACCAGTTACTATGTAGAATTCCAAAGAGATTTGTGCGTCCACGAACTCTCGCTTCCGTTTGATGAACTCGGAGAGATCGTTGAAGACGCCCGGGATACCGGGAAAGAATCTTATTTGCGCTCCAATTTGCCTGAGTTTCTCATTGGTCAAATCAGGCATTCTTCCTGAGATTACAAGGTCGATGACCTTGTACATGTATGTTAGTGGTGGATCCCAACCGGCCGAGACTTGCTCAGCTACTTCTTCCCAGAATGGCTTTGGGTCTATGCCATATCTTTGCAGCAGAAATGTGATAGTGTCCGGACACAGGGTATCATCACAATCGAACATAACCGCAATGACATTTTGAGTAGCCATTCCCCCATCCTTAACTTAGTATTCAAATTCTTGTCGACCATAAGTATAGCACATCTGCCATAGTGCTGGCAGTCTGCTGGCTGACCAAAAAGGGGAATGCTATCTATGTTTATTACTCATTGCATAATCCGCTACTTTGCGGCTGCGGACTGCTCAACAATACTTAGAAATTCCCCCGCTTTCAAGCTTGCCCCGCCTACCAAGGCACCATCGATCTCGGGTTGTATGACGAATTCAAATATGTTGGCAGCAGTCACGCTCCCCCCGTATAGAATCCGTGTCTCAAGGGCTAGCCCATCGCCGTAGAGATGACTCAATGTTTTCCTGATTATTGCAATAGTAATATTCGCATCCTCAGGTGTTGCAGCTCTACCAGTGCCAATGGCCCAAATCGGCTCATAAGCGATAACCAATCGTTGAGGCGATTCAATGCCCTTGAGCGCACCGTTGACCTGCCTGGTTACAACCTCCTCAGTCTTTCTTGCCTCCATTTCTTCAAGCTTCTCCCCAATGCAAAGGATTGGAGTTAATCCAGCCTTTAGCGCTGTGTGAACCTTTTTGTTTACAATCTCATCGGTCTCACCAAAATATTGTCGGCGCTCGGAGTGTCCCAAGATGACGAATTCGCAAATTCCAGATAGCATCAAGGGGGAGACCTCCCCGGTATAGGCACCTTTCTCCTCGAAGTATATATTCTGTGCCCCCAGCTTGATAGATGAGCCGTGGAGGAGCTTTTTGATCAAAGTCAAGGAGACGAAAGGAGGGCAGAGCACCTTTTCCACTCCTTCTATTATGTCAAGTCTCTCCTTTATTTCTTCCACCAGCGCTGAGGCTTCAGCTAGGGTGGTGTTCATCTTCCAGTTGCCGGCAATTAATGGCATTCTCATATTTTAACCTTCCTAGCAAATTTGTCGCTTAGAGACATAAGCTTTATTTCTTCAGCCTATCCTGAATTAGACTTATGATTCGCATTAAACCACCGTAGGCTTCTTTTTAGCATCATTCTCGGTCGGTAAGGCTTCAGGCAGTGAGCCTGGCAACGCATCAGGGTAACGAGTGGGCATATAATAAGCCTGCAACTTTCTACAATCGTCTCGAAGCTCCTCCATTGTCTGGTCTGAATCTATGCAACGGCTCAAAATCTCCAGAAGGGAATGCGTTTTGGGGATATTTTGATTATGCCACCTTAAGAATCCCTTTAGCATCTTCTCTGCACCTTGTTGGGCATGAAAGCAGACCTGATTATAAATGCCCTCCTGAAAAGCCCATTCAGCCACCCGCCTATCTTCCTCGGCTAGCTCGAACCAGTCCTCAGCTCGATTCATAGATTACCTTCCCTTTTGCTACTATTTCATCCTTCCAAAAATAATGCCTCTCCTTTTCAAAGGACGCCACCTCTTCCGGTGTATACACGGTAAAGCTTACTGCTATTCGTGGGTCAGTGAGCTGGATTATCTCTTTAAGCCGATCCAGGAAGCGAACCTCAGTCTTTTTGATAATACAAAGGTCGATGTCGCTCCAGGGATGCACTTTACCTTGAGCCAGAGAGCCAAAGAGGTAGATTCTCTCCGGCTGATATTGGCGAATAATAATCTCTTTTAAGCGCTCCAGTTCCTGCTCAAGAGTTTCTTGCCTCTGCTGAGAAGCAGCGCGCTTCTCAGCTAAAGCTTCGGCTTGCTCCGTGGTTGGCAATTTACCATACGCTTCAGCGAACTCCTCACCAAAGCTGTCCTCCTCGATCACCTTAATTTCATCCTCGTTGAGTTGATACAGGCCATAGACCAGACGGTCAATAGCTCGGTCGGTAAGCTCGATTTCTTGAAGTAGCTTATCTTTCTCTGGCGAGGAAGCCTTGCGTATAGGGGCGAGGCGTTTATTAAGCTCCAGCATCTTATCAGCCAGAGCCACCAGATTATCATGCTTGCTTTTCTCCTCAGAGTTATCAAAGTCAATGTGGCGGATGGGGAGCGCTAGGATATGACCTTGGTTTATTTGAGGAAACAACTTTTTATAAGAGGTAACTTCTTGTTGCAGATAGGCTGACATCAAAGTTGAATTCAATATAGCCAAGATATAATTTTGCTGGTAGGGACAACTTGTTTTCAGCCGAATATTGTAGAGAGATTGGAGAGTATATCTATTTTCGGTGTCAATAGCACACACCAGTCTCTCTCCTGTTTTCACAATAAGGATTTTTGGCGATTGGTAATTACTAATGGGTTTAGCAATCTTCTCTTGAGATATAAGATAGACAGGGGCGCTTATCCAATATCTTCTGATATTCTCACCCACTAGAATAGGCACCTTCCTTGGAGGGATTTCTCCTTGTATCTTCTCTAATTTTCTCTTCCCAAATTCCTCTCCTCTTGAAAGACTCACAAAGTCTCCTAAAAGCTGAGAATAGCGAGTTAGCTTTTGCTCGACCGTTTCCCAGTGCTCATTGAGACCCAACACAAGGGCGTACTTTTCATGCCGCAAGAATCCACTTTGAGTAATTTGGTTAACAAGCTGAAGCTGTCCAGCTTGCCGTAGCTGCTCAATATCAACAATATTCTGTGTAATGGCTTCTTTGCTCTTGTGAAGAACGATAATCACGGAAGACACATCAGAGTGTGGAAATACAGTACCTACATGGGCTATCTTCTTAAGCTGGGTTCTCTCCAATAGCAGTGCCCTTAAAATTTGCGATTCATCTCGAACAAGCATAGCATCAGGGACTATGTAGCCATGATAGCCATGTTTGTTCAAAAGCTGCAGACATTTCTCATAAAATAGCCAGAATATATCGTATTGTCCCATAGCTACCTGATAATTATCCTTATAGTAACTCTTGTGTGAGGGGTCTATATATTCGCCAAAAAGATACGGTGGATTGCCAATGACCACATCGAAGCCGCCATCGGCCATAATCTCGGGGAACTCCTTCTCCCAGTTGAAGGGCTTCTTTTCCTGCCACTCATCGCCGAAGTAGCGGCGTAATTCTTCTTCCGTGCCTGAGATGAGGGAATTCCCCACTTTGATGTTCTCATTCAGGATGAGTGGTAGCTTCTCCCTTTTGGTATCGGCAAAGGCTTGCATGGTGAGATTTACCGCTGCAATCTCGGCAGCTTCAGGGTCAAGGTCAACACCATAAAGCTGTTCCCTCAAGATATGCTGTGGGTAATCAAGCACCGGCTGAGGCAAATCTTTAAGGGCTTCCAATCGCTCGAACATATCTGCGGTAGCTCCAGATGCGAGAAGCTCCATCTGCTCCTCCTCTATTGCCCTATTCATTCGGCGGTAGAAGTCGGCGAATACCTGGTAGGCATAGATGAGGAAGGAGCCACTGCCACAAGCGGGGTCTAGCACGTTGATCCCTTTTGCCTCTTCAATAGCTCTCAGTCCATGCTTCCCCTCGAGATGGCTGAGTAGTGTGCCTAAGGTATTATCCAATATATAGCGAACTACCCAGGTTGGGGTATAATAGATTCCACCGCTCTTGCGTATATCTCGCCGCTCCGCAGACTCAATTTTGCCATTTTGCAATGTTAGCTTAGTGCCAAGATAGCTCTCATAAGTATTGCCCAAAATATCGGAACTGAATTTGCGGAAGGAGATATTATTCATCTCCTCAATAATTGAAGCTAGCACTTCATTGGGGATGAAGACCTGTTCACAGATATGACCTTTCTGGAATAAGGTAGTATTATGCTGCTCATCCATATTATGGGAAAGGTCGATGAACTCTTTCCTTAGATGGTCACACCCTGCATAGGCGCCCTTCTTACGATAGCTGGAAAGAATGGTTTCTAAGATGTCATAGACAAGCAATACTTCCTTATCATCGGCATAACGCACCAAGATCAGGCGGTCGAGAAGGCGCTGTACCGCTGCCATCAATTTGGTGAAGTCAAAGTCGCCATCGGTTTTTACAGATGGATTATCAGCGTTGTGCTTATAAATGGCATTAGCTAAACAGAGGCGCCAGTTGTGTAGCGAAGCAAGGAAAGTCTCATCAATATCCTTGATCTCCAGTTGTCTCTCCCAGGCAGGGAGACTGCCAGTTTTAACGTTATCTGGGTAGAGGCGTTCCAGTTCAGAGAAGCGGTCTAAATACTCCTGAGGGTCATCAAAGTGGAGGATAAGACGTTCATGGTCAGCGTTGAAGACATGAAGCCGTTCAAAATTGGTGAGGATGCCGTAGGGAATTTTCCTGGAGCGAGCATAGCGGAAGAGTTGCCTCTCTTCAGGGGTGCGGTCACCAGAGCGCTCAGTATAGCGAAGGATGGCTCCAAACCGCTTAGCTTCTAGGATAAGAACCGGCTCACCACCAATCTCCAAACCGACATCAATGACGCCAACTCCTCGTTGATAACCTTCACGGTGGTATCTGGTAACTTCAACCGGGGCATCTTTCCACACATCCCAGCCCAGATAGTAGAAAAGCCAGTCTATGTAGATAGCTCGAACATCAGCTTCGGATAGGCTCCGCCTCGTAGCATCCTGGTGGTATTTCTCCACTAATTCAGCAATCTTGGCTTGGTTAGACATTTTATCTTAGCAAAATTAGATTCAGAGTGCTCAGTTTCTTTATTGCTTTCAAGCTCCGAATTTGCCCAGCTTCAGGGCGTTTGCCAGAGCAAGGGGCATAACATCCGCACCAGGAAATCTCCCCAGCGAACCTTTGGTGCAAGCACTCTCCGAGAACTCTCCCACCCCATCGGGGCGGCACCATTTGGAGTACAGCAGAAAGGGAACAGGATGCCAACTATGCCCTTTTAATACTGCTGGGGTTGAGTGGTCGGCGGTGACAACTATGACATCTGGATTAAGTTTGATGAGCCTGGGTAAGGCGTTGTCCACCTCTTCGATAGCGTTGACCTTTCGATCGAAGTCGCCGTCCTCGCCGGCCGTATCCGTTTCTTTCACATGTATAAAGAAGAAGTCATAACTATCGAAGTGCTGTTCAAATGTAGCGAACTTTTCTGCAATAGTGGTGCCTGTTGATAGAAGCTCCATGCCCACAACCTTGGCCAGTCCTAGATACATGGGGTAAGAGGCTATGGCAGCGGGCTTGAGGCTGAACACTTCACTCATTTTGGGGAAGTCGGGGTAGTGGGCAAAGCCACGCAAGATAACCATGTTCGTCGGGTAGCGCTCAGTAAGCTTATCTCTTGCTTTAGCGATAAATTCGTTAGCAATGTGTGCCGCCCTGGCGGCCTCTGTAGAAAGGGGAACAACCGCCTTGGGTAGCACTCCCTCGCGCTGAGGGTCGGAATCGCTCAACTCGCTTGAGAGGTTCTCTCCACGGAAAACCACTACAAAGCGGTGTTCTCTTACCGGTGAGACAAGGACCGCAACACCATTAATATCGGTCCCGTCCAAGAGTTGGCATAATTCGATGCATTTATCGGTGGGAATCCGTCCGGCACGGCGATCGGTGATGATGCCGCTCCGGTTCAGGGTGCAGAAGTTGCCTCTGGCAGCAAGGTCCCCCTTTTCGAGCTTGAAATCTATACCTAGAGCGGCTAAAGCGCCTCGTCCTACGCTAAACCTTAGTGGGTCGTATCCAAATAGGGCGAGGTGGCCCGGTGCGCTGCCTGGGGTGATCCCGGTGCTGACTAGGTCCACCATTCCACAGATGCCCTCTTTTGCCAGCCTGTCGAGATTTGGTGTTTTGGCGGTCTCTAGCTCTGTCAGGTCCGTCTCGGGATGAGGCAGTCCTCCCAAGCCATCCAGGACAAGGAGTACAATCTTAGAAGGGGTGGCTCTAGCAAGCGCCGTTATTTGCTCGAGGCCGATCATTAGCTCTCCTTATCCTGGAGCACTGCCACCCCGGGTAGGGTTTTGCCCTCAAGGAATCTTAGGGAAGCTCCTCCACCTGTGGAGACATGGGTCATATTGTCCACCAGTCCCAGTTCCTCAACAGCCTCAGCGGTTGAGCCTCCCCCGATGACAGTGGTAGCATCTAAGCCTGCCAGCAGGTGTGCAATAGCCTGGGTTCCATTGGCGAACTTGGGGAACTCGAAAACACCCACTGGTCCGTTCCAGACGATCGTTTTGCTCTTGCGAAGCTTAGCTTCAAAAAGTGCTATACTTTGTGGCCCAATGTCCATGACCTGCCACCCTGATGGCACTCCAGTAATTTGCACGGTTTTGGACTTAGCCTGGGGTTCAAATTTCTCCGCAACCACAACATCGGTAGGCAGAAGGAGGTGAACCCCTTTCTCTGCGGCCATTTCCATCAGTCGCCGTGCCAGGCTTACCTTCTTGTTTTCTACAGGCGATTCGCCGACATCGTACTTCAAAGCCTTCAAAAAGGTGGAGCCCATGCCTCCGGCAATGATCAGAGAATCCACTCTACCAAGAATGTTCTCTATAACCCCAATCTTATCACTTACCTTTGCACCCCCGATAATGGCAGTGAAAGGGCGCGCCGGCTCATCTAAGGCTTTGTTAATCATGTCGATCTCTTTCTCCATTAAGAAACCAGCTACACTGGTAATATACTCGGTAACACCTACATTTGAGGCATGTTTCCTGTGGGCAGTGCCGAAAGCGTCATTGACATGGATATCAGCAAGTTGAGCCAGTGCCCAGGCAAATTTGGGGTCGTTCTTCTCCTCCCCAGCATGAAAGCGCAGGTTTTCCAGCATGAGGATGTCACCCTTTTTGAGTTTTGCCACTGCTTCTTCGACCTGGGGGCCGACACAGTCGGTTGTCATCTCCACATGCGAATTGAGCAGTTGGGAGAGACGCTCAGCCACTGGGGCCAGCCTTAGCTCCTCGACCACCTTTCCATCGGGACGTCCCAAATGGGAGCAAAGGATCACTCGTGCCTTATTATCGGTAAGATACTTGATGGTAGGGAGCACGGCGCGAATTCGGGTGTCATCGGCGATGGCGCCCTTTTCGTCGAAGGGAACATTGAGGTCAACCCTCACCAACACCCTTTTACCTCTTACATCGATGTCTCTGACGGTTTTCTTGTTCATTTCCTCTCCTTGATCTTCTACCTTCCCTTAACAAAAATATCAGGTGCTAAACAGGACCACCTGATATTGCCAACATCTCACTAAGCTCCATTAAGCATCGTCTTTCTGTACTCCACGCTCTTTCTACTTCGTTGCTTCCACCAAAGAAGCAAGCTGAGGAAAGGCGCACAGAACCCGCTTCACTATCCCCTCAGTGTCCAGATCATACTTGGCGCGAAGCGTTTCCTGAGAACCATGTTCCACGAACTCGTCGGGTAGTCCAATGCGCTCAACCTCAAGCTCATGGATGAGCGAGCTTTCCAAAAGCTCAAGCACGGCGCTGCCGAACCCACCCTTAACGGCATTATCCTCAACAGTAACCACCCTCTTGGTGCGGCGGGCTATATCCAGGATGAGCGATGAGTCGAGGGGCTTGATGAAGCAGGCATTGACTACGGTACATCTTATCCCCTTCTCGGCTAATCTTTGCGCCGCTTCAATGCATGGCGCCACAGTAGAGCCTACAGCGAGGATTGCGACGTCATCCCCGGTCATGAGCACTTCCCCCTTCCCTAAGGGCAATTCGTGTAGCTCCTCGTCCAGAAGGACACCCAATCCGGGGCCCTTGGGGTAGCGAATCGCAACGGGGCGGTTTACCCTCACTGCTGTGTAAAGCAGGTGTTGAAGCTCATTCTCATCTTTCGGCGAGGCGAGAACCATGTTAGGAATAAAACTTAGATATGAGAGGTCGAAGGTACCCTGGTGGGTCTTACCATCCTCGCCCACAATGCCACTTCGATCGATGGCAAAGATCACCGGCAGATTCTGGAGGCAAACATCGTGGATGACCTGGTCAATGGCACGCTGGAGGAAGGTAGAATATATGGCGACAATGGGGCTAAATCCCTGGGTGGCAAGCCCTGCAGCGAAGGTAACGGCATGTTGCTCACAGATGCCCACATCAAAAACCCGCTCTGGGAACTTGTCAGCAACGATGCTTAGGCCCGTGCTTTCAGACATCGCAGCAGTGATGGCTATTATTCTGGGATTGTCCGTAGCAAGTCGGAGAACTGTTTTGCCAAAGACCTCGCTATAGGAAGGGGGACTGTCTTTCTCGCTTTGATTCGGGGACACACCATGAAAACCAACCGCATCCGTCTCGGCAGGGCGATGCCCTTTGCCCTTCCTTGTGACCACGTGGACAAGAGTCGGCCTATTAGCGTATTTTCTTACCTGAGAAAGCACCATCTCTAGCTCAGCGATATCATGCCCATCGATCGGTCCAACATAGGTAAAGCCAAGCTCGTCCCAGAACATCGCGGGAATGATTATGCCCTTCACGCCTTTCTTTACCCGTTTCCACACTTGCCGCAGCTTGGTCCCCATGTGTAGTTTTGCTGCCACGTACGACGCCCCCTGTTTGGCTCGGTGATAGCGGCGGTCGAGTCGGAGCCGGTAAAGGAGCCTGGAGAGGGCGCCCACAGTTGGTGAGATCGCCATCCCATTATCATTCAAGAGCACGATAAGCTTAGTGCCCAAGTGCCCTACTTGATTCAATGCTTCAAAAGCCATTCCCCCTGCTAGGGCAGCATCGCCGATTACGGCTACCACGTTGTGGCTTTCTCCTGCTAAATCGCGGGCTATCGCCATGCCCAGCGCTGCGGAGATGGATGTTGAGGCATGGCCGGTACCAAAGGCGTCATGAGGGCTCTCCTCCCGCTCAGCAAATCCACTAAGCCCTCCGTGTTGTCGGATGGTAGAGAAACGCTCCCTACGGCCGGTGAGTAGCTTGTGAGCATACGTCTGATGGCCGACGTCCCACACAATCTTATCGTGAGGGCTTTCGAAACAGCGATGCAGGGCGATGGTGAGTTCAACTACTCCGAGGTTGGAAGCAAGATGCCCGCCGTTGGCACCCACTATGGCAATGATCTCCTCTCGAATTTCACTTGCAAGCTGCTCGAGTTCAGAAGAAGTCAATTCCTTTAGGTCGGCGGGCTCATTGATGCGGTCTAATAACTTGGCCATATTACTTTCTCATTTCGGAAAGCAAGCCCATATTAGCAACGAAGAGCGATGTTTGTCAAGGAAGCTATTATTACTCTAGCGCCTTCACTTTCTCTAGACGCCGCGCGTGTCTTCCTCCTTCAAAATCAGTACCAAGATAGGTGTGGACAATATCCTTAGCCAAGTCTACCCCGATAACTGACCCACCGAGGCAGAGAACATTGGCGTTGTTATGTTGTCGGCTGCGCTGGGCGCTGAAGACATCATGGCACAGGGCGGCATACACCCCAGGCACCTTGTTTGCTGCGATACTCATGCCAATGCCCGTGCCGCAGATAAGGATACCGTGGTCGAAACGTCTCTGTGCCACTGCTTGAGCTACGCTCCTCGCAAAATCAGGATAGTCCACCGATTCAGTATCGTAACAGCCAAAGTCCTCGTAGCTATGCCCTTCTTCAGAAAGCAATTTGATGATTGCCTTCTTGAGATTAAACCCTCTATGGTCGCAGCCGATAGCAATACGCATGTTCCCCACCTCCTTCTAGCGCACCTTCATGCCACAAACGTGCTCGATCTCCTCACGTCTTACAGCCCCCTGTCTCAGCATCTTTGGCGCTTCCTCGGTGAGATCGACCACAGTGGAATCTATCCCTCCAGGGCATCTGCCGCCATCGATAATAAGGTCCACCCTATCTCCCAGTTGGCGATGAACCTCCTGCGGTGTCACGGAACTACGACAGCCGCTGAGGTTGGCGCTGGTGCCAGTGACTGGAGCGCCCAACCCCTCGATGATGGCGATTGGGACGGGGTGATTGGGCACTCGTAATGCAATCCTGTCGCTCCCGCCAGTGATGATGCTCGATACTGTGGGTGCTTTATGTAAAATAAGTGTTAACCCGCCGGGTAAAAAACGCTCAGCCAGGCGCCATGCGATTTCGGGGACATCCGTGGCTACCACTGCTATCTGGGATACACTGCTAAGGAGCAACGGGAGAGCGAGATGGCGAGGTCTGCCCTTAGCTTCGTAGACCTTTGCCACAGCACCATCATCAAGTGCACTAGCGCCCAGCCCGTAGACGGTATCTGTGGGGTAGGCAACAATGCCCCCTCTCCTGAGGGTCTCGATGGCCTGCTGAATCTGACCATCCACCTTGCCTCAAGTATACCACAGTGGGCAGTGTTTTGGTCGAGGGCTTGGCTTAAAACCTTTCTACGAGAGGGACAGCCCAAGGCTCCTTGTTTGGTGGGGTGGGTGTGTATATAGAGAAAGACTATCTTGGAGTTTGCCTGGATTGGCGAAGAGTTTTGGAGAAGGATCGACAGCATCGCGAATCATAGGATCTCGCTCAAATGAATGGGTGACATCTTTCGCTACAGCGGGGTTTTTCGCGAGTGTAAGCAAGCGAACTTGAGGATGCAATCTTCGGTAGGGAGAAATCATGCGTCATTCTGATGGCACGAAGCGGCCAAGAATCTGAATGAATATTCTTTGCCTCCGCTTCACTGCGGTGAGGGCTTCGGCACGGAGTGGCGAGCGGTGTCGCTTTGCTCGCAAGGAGGCAATGTATTACTCATGTGTTGGACGAGCACAGGCCACGTGTTGCGTCAATATAAAGTGTTACCGAATGGGCATCATTGAAATGAGGTATACACTTTGGAGAAAGCTCGAACACTGCTCAAACTACCAGACAGCACTTTTAGGCTCTTAATGCATCGTGGCGAACTCAGTGGACGCAAGGCTGGTCGTCAGTGGCGTTTCCTTGGTTCTGACCTTTTAGATTTCCTTCAGGAAGAGAACAGTAGCAATTTGTCTCCTTAGATTATGATTGACTTCAGTTTGGGTAAAATCAGGGCGAAGTTAACAGTTAGCTTCGCTCTTTAAGTTCAAAATAGTTTCGCACGTCCCTATAATAATAGATAGCTTGACAAGACTTCTCAGGCTAGTCCCCATGCCCCTATTCTAATCAACAAAACGTCTAGTATGCAATTGGAGCCACCGCTCCCCACATATGGTGTTTGACTAAGACAGCATTATGGAGGTCGACAGCTTTTCTAGAGTGGTGTATCATAGAAAAAGCTGGTTCCTACGGGCTTACCCCCGGTGTCCAGGAAGCACTGAGTGCTCTTGCAGCGTATTGAAATCAAATTCGGGAGCTTTGAGATGAACAAAGAGGTGAGAATCATACCGTGCCTCGATGTCAAAGATGGAAGGGTAGTGAAGGGGGTGAAATTTGTAAACCTACGGGATGCCCGTGATCCTGTGGAGGCAGCGGAGGCCTATTGCCAACAAGGGGCAGATGAACTCGTGTTCCTCGATATCATGGCTACGCTTGAGAACAGAGGAATAAGGTTAGAGTGGGTCAAGAGGGTAGCTGAAAAGGTTACCATTCCCTTCACTGTCGGAGGTGGTATCGGAGGCATTGAAGATATGAAGGACTTGTTCGCACTTGGTGTGAATAAGGTCTCGATCAACACCGCGGCGGTTGAAAATCCTACGCTAGTAGAAGAAGCCTCGAAGGAATTTGGTAGGAATAAACTGGTTGTCGCCATCGATGGCAGGAAGAACCCGCCTGATAGTGACCTTCCCAGATTGGAGGTGGTGGTTAGGGGCGGCAATGAGTCCACGGGGATGGATATTGTAGAGTGGGCGAAAAGGGTGGAAAAGCTTGGTGCTGGGGAGATATTGCTTACCAGCAAGGATGCCGACGGTACCAAAGAAGGCTATGACTTGGAGATGACCAAGGCGGTGGCGGAGGCAGTTAGTATACCGGTCATCGCCTCTGGTGGAGCAGGGAGGCTACAGCATCTCTATGAGGCCGTAGCTTTGGGTAAAGCATCTGCTGTTCTTGCTGCTTCTATTTTCCACTTTGGAGAGCTCTCCATTTCTCAGGCGAAGAGCTACTTGAAGCAGAAAGGCATAGCGGTAAGAATGTAGCCAGTTTCAATGGTTTATTCCGAAAATAGAATGTTTTCCATATGTTGTATCATTCTGAGCCCCTTCACTTCCTGTCATTCTGACCCTTCACAAAGTGAAGGGTCAGAATGACAGCCTATTTGCTACCTGCTTTGCAGCCATGATTAGATGGTAGGCAGCCACCGATGAGGTTGGGTAAAAGGGGGGTCTCTTGTTCCGAATCGAGGTCTCTATAAAGGCTGGCTTTCCAGAACCCAGAGGGGAAGGGTTACAAAAAGACATCCAAGATCTTGGCATCACGACTGTTGAAAAGGCTAAGGTGACCGACATATATCTGCTTGAGGGGAGCTTGAATGAGGAAGAAGTGAGGAGAATCTGTCGAGAGCTATTAGTCGATCCTGTTGTCGAGGAGTATTCATATGGTGAGGCGTCTATTACCGGGGTTGAAGACAGTAATGTTCGTGTCATCGAGGTTGCTTACAATCCTGGTGTGATGGATCCTGTGGAGGAGAGCGTTAAGAAGGGTATTCTCGATCTCGGCATAGCAACAGTTGATTCCGTAAAAACCGCCAAGAGCTACTACCTATGGGGTGAGCTCTCGGAGGACACCCTACAATCCATCTGTGATAAGCTACTGGTCAATAGCGTAATCCAGCATGTGGTCACCAGGCGAGAAGGGCCCTCGCTTCCGTCAGCGACGTATGAATTCTCTTTGTCAGTTATCGATTTATTGAGTATGGACGATGACGAGCTAATAGAGTTGAGTAAGGATAGGCTCTGGCTGGACTTAGGGGAGATGAAGCAGATCCAAGACTACTTCTCCAGATTAGGTCGAAATCCGACCGAGGTTGAGCTTGAAACACTGGCGCAAACATGGTCTGAGCACTGCAAACACAAGACATTCAGGGGTAAGATCAGGCTGGGTGAGGTAGTTATCGATGATTTGCTCAAAAGCACTATCATGAGGGTCACCGAGGAACTGCACAAGCCTTGGTGTCTTTCGGTTTTTGTGGACAACGCTGGAGTAATAGATTTCGATGGCCACTATGCATTGTGTTTTAAAGTCGAGACTCATAATCACCCCTCAGCGGTTGAGCCATATGGCGGTGCCTCGACTGGAATAGGTGGCGTTATTCGTGACCCTTTGGGCACGGGACTCGGGTCAAAACCAATATTAAACACCGATGTTTTCTGCTTCGGCCCTCCTGACCTTCCATACGATAGGCTTCCCCAGGGTGTCTTGCACCCACGTCGTATTTTCAAGGGTGTCCGTGCTGGTGTGGCTGACTACGGCAACCGCCTTGGAATCCCTACTCTCAACGGCGCTATACTTTTCGATGAGCGCTATGCGGGGAATCCGTTGGTATTCTGCGGCACAGTAGGATTATTACCGAAAAGCATGAGCCAGAGGGGTCAGCAGCAACCCGGAGATCTGGTTGTCGTGGTTGGAGGTAGGACAGGGCGTGATGGGATACATGGCGTTACATTTGCATCAGGAGAACTAACCAAGGAATCCGAGGCTATCTCTACCAGCTCTGTTCAGATAGGCAATCCTATTACCGAGAAGAGGATGATCGATGTTCTCTTAAAGGCGCGGGATCGGGGACTTTATCGGCGAATTACTGATTGTGGCGGGGGTGGCCTTTCGTCGGCAGTAGGGGAAATGGCGGAGGAAACCGGCGTGCGTGTATATTTGGAGCGAGTTCCCTTGAAGTACTCGGGACTCTCTTATACAGAAATCTGGATATCGGAGTCCCAGGAGCGGATGCTGCTGGCTGTCCCTGCAAACTGCGTCGATGAGTTGATCGCCCTTTTTGCAAGCGAGGATGTAGAAGCTGCAGTAATCGGCGAGTTCACCGATAACCGGCGGCTTCAGCTTTTCTATAAAGATACGCTTGTTTGCGACCTTGATATGGAATTCCTGCATCACGGATTGCCTCAACTCGAGAGGGAGGCAGTCTGGGAGCAACCGCAGTATGATGAACCTGACTTTCCCGAGCCACCCGACCTGCGGGAAGCTCTAATACGGATCCTCGGCTCATTAAATGTTTGCAGCAAGGAATGGGTTATCCGCCAATACGACCACGAGGTACAAGGCAGCAGTGTTCTTAAGCCCCTGGTAGGAAGAAATAACGATGGTCCGAGCGATGCTGCCATTATCAGGCCGATACTTGATTCAGACATGGGTATGATCGTTTCTAATGGCATAAATCCTAAATATGGAGATATCGATCCCTACTGGATGGCTGCATCTGCGATAGACGAGGCTTTGAGACAGGTTATCGCTGTCGGAGGAACTCTTCAAAAGGTGGCACTGCTGGACAATTTCAGTTGGGGTAATCCAGAGAAGCCTGATAGGCTGGGAGCTTTAGTGCGCGCAGCGCAGGCGTGCTATGATATTGCTATCTCCTATGAGACTCCTTTCATCTCTGGCAAGGATAGCCTATATAACGAGTATGAAGCCGAGGGAAAGACGATCTGTATTCCGCATACGCTTCTTATATCGGCTATGGCCGTGATGGAGGATGTGAATCGAGTGGTGTCTATGGACTGCAAAGAAGCGGGCGACCTTATTTACATCGTCGGTACAACAAAGGATGAATTGGGTGGTTCGCACTACTATGATATTCATGGCTATGTGGGAAATAACGTACCCAAAGTGGAGCCCAAGAAGGGGAAGAAACTTATGGATAGGCTTAGTACGGCCATGGAGAGGTGTTCGGTTAAGGCTTGCCATGATTGCAGTGAGGGTGGAATTGGCGTGGCTGCGGCTGAGATGGCCTTTGCTGGAGGGCTTGGGATGGTGATTCATCTGAGGCAGGTCCCGCTCGGTGAATCCATGCATCGAAACGATTTTGTGCTCTTCTCAGAGTCGAACACCCGCTTCCTGGTGGAGGTAGCACCGGAAGATAAGTCTGAGTTTGAAAAATCGATGAACGGGTTGGACTTTGCCGCCATCGGTGAAGTAAAAACCGATGAAAAATTCGATGTATATGGCATTAGTGGAGCGAGGGTGCTTTCGGCTTCTATTGCCGAGCTAAAGGAAGCCTGGCAGAAACCTCTTCGCTGGTAGGATTCAATGGCAAATGTAAAGACGCTCATGTTGAAAGCTCCTGGAACAAACTGTGATGTTGAAACGACGTTTGCCTTTGAGCAGGCGGGGGCACAGGTAGAGTCAGCACATATAAATGAGCTCCTCCGTCGGCAGAAACTCCTTTCCAATTACCAGATAATGGTCATACCTGGTGGTTTTACCTACGGCGATGATATCTCAGCGGGCAAGATTCTGGCAAATGAGGTGAGGCTGAAGCTTGGAGAAGATATCCAAAGGTTCGTTGAAGACGGAGGACTCGTTTTGGGGATTTGCAATGGTTTTCAGGTTCTGGTGAAGGCCGGCATTTTGTCCAAATCAGCGGATGGAGGCCCTCCGCAGCTAAGCCTGGCAGGCAATGATTCTGGGAAATTTGAGTCTCGCTGGGTGTACCTCAGCGCTAATCCGACAAGCCCGTGCATTTTCACTCAAGGAATAACCACAATGTATCTTCCCGTGGCCCATGGCGAGGGTAAGGTGGTGGGCGAACCTAAAATACTTGATGAGCTGAATGTAGTCTTATACTACGCTGACGAGACAGGAAACATCCAAGCAGGCTATCCTTATAACCCCAATGGCTCTGCAAATAGCATAGCTGGTATCTGCGATGATTCAGGTCGCGTTTTCGCTTTGATGCCACACCCGGAACGTTTTGTCCGCTGGACTCAACACCCAAGATGGACAAGAGAACCAAGGAGAGAATATGGGGATGGCTTCCGCGTTTTCCGAAATGCTGTGGAGTGGGTTAAAAACGCATAAAGAAGCAATATGTTCGTGGATACTACCCTAAGATCCTCTCTACCTCTGCTGCATCCAGGTCTGAGACAAGTGGAATATCGCTAACTCTGGCGGCCTCTGGAGTCAGTGCAGCGATGTCGTTACGAGTTATGTGTTCAATGGCGAACTTGCGGGAGCCGCTCATGATCTGGCGCAGGCCCTGAGCAAGGCGCTCGTAGTAAGTATATAGCCCGATAGCTGAGGTTGGTATCTTATTATAATCTTTGCCGTGCTCTCTCTTAAGCTCTTCAGCAGTAACAAAGATAGCTTCCCTAGTTTTGCCAAATCGCTGCAGGTAAATAGGAAGTTGCTCACTTTCTATCGATTCACCGATAGTCTTACCCACCATGACTGCAGCAAGAGGTGCTCTTGCCATGCCTATCGCTTTCACATAGGGAGCACAGAGTGCCAGCCCCTTAAATATCTGGTCTTCTAAAACAAACCCGCCTGCAAGTAGAATGTCAGGCACGTATTCACCTTTTTGTGCCAGACGATTACAGCATTTGTAGAGCAGCGACCATAGTTCGATACCAGGCACACCCCACTCGTTCATCATACGCCACGGGCTCATGCCGGTACCACCACCTGCAGCATCAACGGTGAGATAATCGATTTTTGCCAAAGAGCAGAACTTGACTGCGCGAGCGAGGTCTGCAGGCCTGTAGGCGCCGGTCTTTAGCGATATGTATTTGGCCCCTTCCTTCCGCAATTGACTGACAGTTTCAAGGAAGCTCTCTTCGGTAACCATCCCAACTCGTGAGTGTCTCTCAAACTCGGTAAAGGTGCCCTGATTGAAATCGTCTATATGGACAGATTCAAGCGGGTCTGGAAGAACAATATAGCCTCTTTTTTGGAGCAGTTGTGCCTTCTCAAGGCTTTTGATTTTGACCTCACCACCTATGTCCTTAGCTCCCTGTCCCCATTTTAGCTCTACCACGTCAGCCCCGAGTTTCTCTATGGCATACTGCAGCACACAAAGGCGGCTGTCCTCTACATTTGCCTGCACGATAATGGCGCCATAGCCATCACGCTGCCATTCCTTATAAAGCTTTACGCGGCTCTCGAGCTCAGGTGAGCGAATCACTCTTCCATTCACTATCTCTGAGTCGACGTCCATTCCACACACATTCTCACCGATGGTAAGAGGTGTACCTGCTAGGGCTGAACCGATGGCTAAACCTTCCCAGTTCTGCTTAGCGATATTGGTAGAACCTAGACCAGGAATTACGATTGGAAGGCGCAGCTTGATCCCCTTATCATGACCTAGCCTTGTCTCAAGACTGACATTTGGAAAGATAGCCTTGTCGGAGTCTTCTTCTATACCGACAGCACCAACGGTTGTTCCCATTATGTTGAAATGGGATAAGTCAACAGGGTAGGCTTTCTGTGATGCAGTGGTAATTATTCCGAACGGCTGTGGGTAGATAACCTCGTGACCGCGGTATGCGCTCTTACCAATCTCGCACATACCGATACAGCCTTCGACGCAAGTAACACACATTCCACTTATCGGGCACCAGTCACCACCCGTCCTGTTCTTACTCAATGTAGCGGCTGTTGCGTTATATCTTGTCAGTGTCATCTATAACCTCCTTCTACCCTTTTCTAGGTTCCTTTATCTACTGATTGCATTACTAAAATCAGTAAACTTTATGGCCATGTGGGCCCACGCTCTCTGAACATCCTGTGCATATGGGGCAGGTCTCCACAGGTACCAGGTTCTGGCATCCTCCGCAGAGACCATCTATGAGGTTCCCCGCTGTACAGGCTCGTTCGCAAACTGGGCATATCCATTCGCAACCACCACAGTTGCGACACTCTTCTGGAGTGACATCAAAAGCGGTTGCAACCCTCCGTGACGTGCCACGGCCAACGAATCCAATGCCTCCGGACTTCATCTGCTCGTTGCAATAGCGCACGCAGAGTCCGCATAGAATGCAGCCCCTGTCCTTTATCTTGAAACGAACCTTATTTATGCCCATATTTGCCGCCATGTCCTGCAGCGTTTTGGAGTTTGGGCACGAAGCAAGCAACAGTTCGACGATGACCTTACGCGTCTTCCGCACCTTGTCTGAGTTGGTAAGGATTACCTGTGCCTGCTCCGCCGGTAGTGTACAGGATGCTTCCAGAGATGAGCGATTGCCTTTAACCACTTCGACTATGCAGACTCGGCAGGCGCCATAAGGGCTAAGACCGGGATGATAGCACAGAGTTGGAATGACAATACCCATTTCTTTGGCTGCTTCAAGAACTGTAGTCCCCTCAAGCACCTTCGTTTTGATTCCGTCAATAGTCAATTCAACCATGTTTTTCCCTTTTACGAAACTGTGACCGCATCGAACTTACAACTATCACGACAAAGCCCGCATTTGATGCACTTATCCTGATCGATCACGTGCAGCTTTTTCTTCTCGCCTGATATTGCATCCTGTGGACATTCTCTAGCGCATACACCACAGCCGTTGCATTTCTCCTCATCGATAGTGAATGTAATGAGTGCCTTGCACACACCCGCTGGGCAGCGTTTCTCTTTTATATGAGCCTCATACTCGTCACGAAAATATCTGATAGTTGACAGAATGGGGTTGGGGGCTGTGGTCCCCAGAGCACAAAGGGAGGCCTCCCTTATGACAACACCAAGTTCCTCCAGGAGATCGATATATTCTTCCTTGCCTCGTCCTTCCGTTATGTCAACTAAGATATCCAGCATTCTATCCAGCCCCTCACGGCACGGCACGCACTTGCCGCAGGATTCCTCAGTGAGAAATTTGGTGAAGTATCTTGCTATATCCACCATACAGGTGTCCTCATCCATTACTATCATTCCACCTGAGCCCATCACTGAGCTTGCCTCGGCAAGCCTATCGAAATCAACGGGCAGATCGAGCAGGCTCTCAGGAATACAACCACCCGATGGACCTCCTGTCTGAACAGCTTTGAATCTCTTGCCATTGGGGATTCCGCCCCCGATGTCGTAGATCATTTCTCTGAGTGTAATGCCCATTGGCACCTCAACCAACCCTGTATTGTTTATCTTGCCCACTAGAGAGAATATCTTGGTGCCCTTACTGCCTTCAGTGCCGATTTGTGAGTACCAGTCGGCACCGCGGTTGATTATGAGGGGCACATTCGCCCAGGTTTCGACGTTATTGAGGTTAGAGGGCTTACCATTAAGCCCGCTCACCACGGTATGGATGTGCTTGGGGCGTGGCTCGCCTATCTTGCCCTCCAGTGAGGCCATGAGCGCAGTCGATTCGCCGCAGATGAAGGCACCTCCGCCCCGCGAAATCTTGATGTCAAAGTCGAAGCTAGAGCCAAGGATATTTTCGCCAAGGAGGCCGTATGCTCTTGCTTGCTCCAACGCTATGCCAAGATTATTCACAGCAAGGGGGTATTCGTGTCGCACATAGACATAGCCGTAATGCGACCCTATGGCGTATGCGCCGATTATCATTCCCTCTATGACGCTGTGAGGGTTTCCTTCGAGAAGACTCCTGTCCATATAGGCGCCAGGGTCACCCTCGTCGGCGTTACAAATGACATAGCGTATGCCATCTGAGGATGGAGCATTGCGGCACGACTCCCACTTTCTGGCTGTGGGAAATCCCCCACCGCCACGCCCCCGCAGCCCAGATCTTCTGATCTCTTCAATCACCTCTTCGGGCTGAGTCTCAAAGAGCACTTTGGACAGTGCTGAGTAGCCGCCAATTGCGAGGTAGTCCTCGATCTCATGTGGATCTATGAGTCTGTTGCTATCAAGCAAAAGCCTATTCTGCTTACTATAGAAGGGTATATCCTGCTCATGGATCACCTTCTTCCCTGTGGATACATCCGTGTAAAGAAGTCTTCTAATGACTTTGTTATTGATTACTGACTGAGAGATTATTTCTGGAATATTGGCAGGGGTGACTTGTTGATAGATAATTCTTTCAGGATATATGACAACTACCGGCTCTATTTCACAGAAGCCGTGGCATCCTGTTACTCTGACATCAACGGAGTCCTTTAGTGCTAGGTCACCTAGTGTTGTTGAAATAGCTTGTGCAACTTCCGCGGCGCCGCGCGCAAGTCCACACGTTCCGACACTAGTAACAATACAAACCCGGTTTGGGTCGCGCTGGCTGAGAATCTTAGACCGCAATTGTTCTAGTTCAACTGCTGAACCCAACTTATTCATGGGTCTCATCCCTCTGGGTTCTTCTCTCTATTTCCCGGAGGACTTTCTTCACCTTCCCCAGGAGCATCTGTCCGTGGTAATTACCATCTATAACCACGATTGGTCCTAAAGCACATGCTCCAAGGCAGTTAACCGTCTCCAGTGTAAACTTCATATCTTCGGTTGTCTCGCCAGGCTCGATACCAAGTCGCCTTTTGACTTCGTCGAGCACAGCAGGAGCACCTCGCACATGGCAAGCCGTGCCTAGACAAACGTTGACTATATGCTCGCCGCGCGGCTTCAGACTGAATGCCTTGAAAAAGGTGGCCACCCCATAGACCTGTATCAATGGAAGGCTCAACTGACTCGCTACTGTTCTCAGAGCATGTTCTGGCAGATAATGAAGCGCGGATTGTATGTCCTGGAGTACGGAGATAAGGCTGTCACGACTAGCGCCGTATTCACCGACTATTGCTTCTACTCTTTCGCGTTCGTTGTCCAGCGTTTGACTACCTTTCTCCACACCTTCCCAGCAGAGGCTGTTGGAAACATCTAGGGGGGACTGGTGCAACTGCTTTACCCAGTAATATAATGAATAATGATATAGCGTCTGACTATTCATGTCAAACCCTTCTTATTCTTATAAAAGCTATCACTTTTGGCGGTGCTAGTTACAAATCAAAAAGTTGACATGCCCTGCGACCTAGGCGACACGGACAAAATCTCCTTTCAAGACGATGTGAGATGGACAGTGCAGGTAAGCTATAAAATGTATGTTGTCTGAACAAGCATAAAACCTTGAATTTGGTATTGGGACATAGTAGAATCAACCTATCGACAGGGTGCGGTGCGGGCGTAAGACCAATACGCTGAGCCCAAAGTGATTATAAAGGTTTGTTCTTTTGCTGGACCTAAATGTGGGCCGTTAGCTCAGGGGTAGAGCACCTGACTTTTAATCAGGGTGTCCGGGGTTCGAATCCCCGACGGCTCACCAAAACCACGCCTAAATCGTAGCTAACTACGCTTGAGAAAACCACCCGGTTTTTCGGGTGGTTTTCCCATTTTTTGACCAACAGACACCCTGATTGCTATTCAAGTCTGCCGGCAGGTCCCTCCACGTTACGGATTGAGTCATCTACAGTGGCAACACAACCAATTTCTCTGCTACTTATTGATTTGCAAAGTTAGTCGCTTTAGTGTATGATGTACTTAGTAGTTTCGGTTTAGGTTATCACAAGCTTCTTAGAATCCCCTTAGATTTATGTCAAGTATTGGATGGCTGGACTCTAACTAAAATACAGAAGAGAGGAGGTCATCCAATGAGTTTGCAGGACAAGTCTCTCCAATGTTCCGATTGTGGGACTACCTTCACTTTCAGCGCTGGGGAACAAGAGTTCTTCAAATCTAAAGGCTTTACCAATGAGCCTAAGCGTTGTCCCTCATGCCGTCGAGCCAACAAAGCGAAGCGTTCCGACAGTGGAGACTACAGCTACAATTCCAAGTGGTGAATGTTTTGTGCCCTCCATGCCTGATGTAGGAAAGACACGGGAATACCGTTTGAGCCTAGTGAAGGCAGGTTGGTGTATTGTAGTGATTACTACGGTACGGTCAGAATGAGCACCTAATACTAGTTTACTCTTGAATACATATATAGGTCAGGTACTCTTGGCCTATATATGTCACTAGAACAAGGATTACACAATTTAAAGAAAGGAACAAAAATATGAGAATCTACATAGGCAACTTACCCTATGATACGACCGAAGAGGAATTACAGCTGGAATTTTCGGCTTACGGAGAAGTAACGTCGGCCAACATCCTGACCGACAAGATCAGCGGGCGACCTAAGGGATTTGGCTTTGTTGAAATGGCATCAAAGTCCGAGGGCGAAGCTGCAATCGCGGGTCTTAACGGGAAAATACTAAGAGAGCGGACTATTGTGGTTAATGAAGCCCGCCCTCGCACTGATAGCAGAAGTGGTGGTTCCTATGGTGACAGAGGGAGTGGTGGCTATGGTGGTGGTAGAGGTGGCAGATCCGGGGGAGGAAGGCAGCGAAGATATTAAACTATCCGGTCGCCATCTATGCTTAATAGTCGTGTTAGTACCTGCGTAACTCCGTAAATTGTTATTAACACACTTGTAGCAAATCGGCGTAGGGGTAACCCATTTCACAAAAGTTGAGCAACATGAATATCTATGTGGGTAATTTACCGCTTGAGATGACTGAGGATGAATTGCGACAAGAATTTACAGCTTTCGGACAAGTTATATCTGTAAGTGTCATGAATGACAAGTACATTGGTAGCGGACAACCGCGGGGATACGGCTTTGTTGAAATGGTCTCAAAGTCTGAAGGCGCAGTTGCAGTTGCCGGTCTCAAGGGTAAAACAATAAGGGGCCGGCTTATTGAAGTTGTTGAAGCTCTTCCTCTTTCAGACAACAAAGACAAGAGGTCATTCCATAGCGGAAGAGGTAGCCATTTTAGTGTAAAAAGGCAGCGATGATACCAGGAATAAGTTAAATCGCCTGCCTCAAGTAAGAAACATATAACTTTATAAAATTCTATTGAGGAGCTTTAGTGAATTTCGAAACCTTTAATCTTCATCCGAGCGTCATGGCCGGTGTAGCGGCGCTCGGTTACGTTACACCCACACCAATCCAGATTAAATCAATCCCACCAATTATGCAGGGACGTGATGTCATTGGCCTGGCCCAGACCGGAACCGGCAAGACTGCAGCTTTTGCGCTGCCGATTCTGCAGCGTCTACTGCAAGGCCCACGGGGTCGCGTCCGAGCTCTCATAATCTCGCCAACGCGTGAGCTGGCCGAGCAAACATGCGAGACCATAACTGATTTGGGGGAACAAACTAGACTGCAGAGTATTGCCATTTACGGTGGAGTGAGTATAGATCAACAAGTCCGGAGACTACGCAGTGGGATTGAAATAGTTGCTGCTTGTCCGGGTCGTCTGCTCGATCACCTTTGGAAGGGCAAAATT
>JAUWRG010000006.1 GCA_030610655.1 Dehalococcoidia bacterium | reverse complement strand
CCATCTAATTGGACTGTTGGAAAATGATTAGGGATTTCTAACCAGCACCGTTGTGCGATGATGCGTATTGCCTCATTCTCGAAGAACAATACGCGGCTGTGTGTGCATATGGTCACGAAATAGGCCCCTACCTGAGAATAATCATATTCCTTCAGTCGAACAGAACGGCGATGATGCTTCTGTGGATCGTATATCATCGGTCTTTCTTCTCTAACAAACTCTAGCCAAGGGTAGGGGCACGGCACGCCGTGCCCCTGCTCATAGCACTGCGCCATAAACTCGCCGGTCGACGCCTCGATGACTTCGCCTATCTTAGCTGGCAAACCAGTTCTCCCTTTCTAACACCTCCGCCCTTTGCGAAGCGCAGCCTTTTAGCTGCTGTTATTATTTGGTCGCTGTTTCTGACTGATGTTGAGCAATAAGGCTACGAACCTTGGGAACCAGTTCATGGGGGATTTCCATGAAGGTCTGGCTTTCCTGTTCATATGCAGCTTCATCTTCAGCAACCGCTTCCTCTCTTGTTTGCTGCTCGTAGTGCGCTAAAACACGCTGAACCCGATCTTCATCCCAACCGGGCGGGAACTTATTCGGTGTCATTTTCCCCTCCTTCTCATGCGTCTTCGATAGGCTAACAGAGCCTTTCCTTCGAAAATAGATTTATTCCGTTCGCCCTGAGTTTATCGAAGTGTCGAAGGGTGGTTCGACAAGCCTGTCCTGAGCAGAGCCCTGAGCCTGTCGAAGGGGCTCACCACGAACGGCATCTGGTACATCAATTTTTATGATTCGTTGGTGGGCAATCGCCCATGAGGGTTTCCATATAAATCGTAGGCCGTAATCACAAATATCTCTATAAAACCTAACTTTCATTGATGACAATCCCTATTATACAGCTTGTGACGATTGCAGCTAACGCCTCCGCCCTTTGCGAAGCGACCTGCAAAGCACGCTGTTAAGCCACGCCTCCACACTGCTCCTTCGTGTAGAATTGAATATCTGCTAATTGATTTCCAATATGAAGTCCAAACGTTGCTCTCGCAGGCGAGAAGTTTTCTGAAAACACGACATAGGTTAGCTCAAAAGTGCCGGTGCCTCTCAATGTATAAAGTTCATAATAGCCTGAAAAGTCAACAAGAAATGGGTTAATACCTAAGTGAACTGTATTTTGGGAATCGTAATAAATGTGAAGTGCATCAAGATATCGAAATTCCTTTGGCGGAATAGCTACTCTAGGAGTATTAACACCTTTCCATTTGAATTCTACGAGTTCGACAGATTTTGTTTCGCCAGCCAAAATATTTTGTAACCGTTGCTCCACTCGGCTCAGTTTAATAATTTTTATCCCTTCTAGGTATGCAACACAATCACGAGCAATTCTGTCCTCGTGGATATTCTTTACCCTTATGTGATAAAAACGTGCTGGTCTCTCTTTCCCTCCAACGTATCGAACATCTTGGAAATCTTCGCCATCTCTTTCAAGCAAAAGCTCGTTTCTCCAGTTTGGATTCCATCCTCGTTCCCTAACCTTCTCAGCGACGACATCTGGAAGTAGGTGCCTGTCTGTGAATTCGATACAGTTAGCTTGGATAAACTTTAAAATTCCATCATCCTCCTTGACATCTTTCTCCCGAAAGGACAGGGCTTCGATATCCAAAAAGGTAGCTATAGCTAACTCTTGATGAGAGAAAAGAGAACCCCGATACTTGCCAGTATCGCTAAAACTTCCCTTGTCTAATGTAAACAATCTTTCCCTTTTGAAATCTATGAAAATGAAGTATTCGGATTCACTCAACCTTGCAAAGATATTTTCCTTCACTCCCCTTAGGCTATGCTCCGTTATTGCAACGTAAGGGTCAAAACCCATGTCATGGAGTTTCTCAGCTATCTTGTCGGCTATTTCAACTTCATCAGTACCTTTTGCTTGCCCACAGCTAATGAATACCCTGGCTCGAATCTCCTTTTCCATGTTTCTCACCTCCCTCCACCACAAACTTCTGCCTCCTGTAATCAGGGCTAACCTGCCGTAGCGTCTATCCTCAAACCCACCTTGTGCGCTTGCTCCTGCTCTTGCCTGAGCTCCTGATATTTAAGCGCTCCTCCGCCAAGGAAAGCTCAACAATCTCCCGGAAGCGTGCCCTGCCGTGGGTGAGGAGAGGTGCCATACAAGTTATAGGTGAGAGTGCTGCAAACTGCTCAATCGCCGTGCGTCCCTTGCCCAAGCCATCCCTGAATGGCGATGGGCTTCAGTTCAATTTTGCTCGACAAAGCGCACTGCTCTCTGGTTGACTTCGTCTTTATCAGCAGGGGAAGAAGCCCCACTTTGTGGAGTCTTTCCGCTTTATTGAGCTAGTTTAAGCTTCCTATCAGCCTCATCATAGATCGACTTTATCAAAGCGTCATCTGTAAATTTTTCTAACATCTCTAAAGCTTCAGAGTAATTCCCCAGTGTATCAAAGCTCTTCGCCAGCCAGGAAGCCATGTCTTCGCTTAACCTTCCCATCCACTTAAGTCTCTCGTAGAGTAAGTCGATTGCTTTCTGGGGCTGCCCAGTCTGATAATATAGCTCCGCTAATAGCTCTATGCCCCTAGCCAGTTCAGTCTTCGATTCCTCTAAGATCTGTATGCTTTCTGATATCTTACCTATCTCTTTATACCCAGTTGCCAAGGTCACTATTACTTTAGCCCTTTGATCCCCCGGAAGTGAATTAAGGTCTACCCTCTGCCTGTATTGTTCGATTTCGTTTATCACCGCTTGTGATTGACCAAGGCAATTGCATAGTTCAAGCAAAAAGTAAGGGTCTTCCGGGCTTTGCTGGTATACAAGCTGCGCCAGCTTTAATGCCAGTTCCCCATATCCACCTTCTCGAGCCTTGGCAATGCCGTTGGTAACAATTAAGTGGCGTGAAGCATCGCCTATGTAATTCAGCGCCTTTGCTACTTGCATCTTGACCTTCTCATCCACAATGTTCTCAACCATCTTCTCGATTTCGGCTTGCTGCTGTTGATTCATCGCAATCTCCTTTCAAACAATTGTAACCTCACCTATCATTATTTTACGCAATCCCTGCTTCACTCATACACATCCCGCCTCCAGACATACCTCAAACCCATCTCAACACCTTGCTCCTTCGCTTGCCTGAACTCCTAACATTTAGTCTGTTCTCCGCCAGGGAAAGCTCCACAAGTTGCCAGAAGCGCTCGCGGTCGGCGATAGTGACCACCGCTTTCTCATGGGCCTCCATGAGCGCCACTGGATAACCATGCCCGCGTTGGCACTGGTCGAGAACGAGGGAGTGAACCAAGCTAACAAGCTCCTCATCATCGGCGACCCAGGATGGAATCTCAACCCTGGCGATCTCTTCATCTAGTTTGAGGTAGAAGAAGTGGATTTGGTGGTCTCCGTAGTGCTTGTGCATAAATCTGGAGCCACTGATAAAGATGGGCGACCTCTCACCACAGCCGAGAAGCGTTTGAAAAAGGTCAGAGTCCCTAATGCCAGCGACGGCGTCGCACTCCCTTTGGCCACCCTCCGAGCAATAGCAGTCGCAGTCAGCCGGGTCATGAGGGCAGAGAGCGACTCTCAGGGCATTTACTACGTCGGTGCTGCGCGAGTAGCTGATGTAGCTGGCAAGGGCAAGATTTTTCTTCTCGCCACAACGTTTCATCCGGTCAAGTGCGTCAAGATAACCGCGGTTCAATAGCTCTTCTCTAACGTAGTTTCTGGCCCCCTCGAAGTCCCTAGCTGCCAGCCCCCACAGGATGAGCGAACCATCAATGAGAGCGAGGGTCGGCCTTTCACAAGGAAGCTCTTGAGCAATTCTTGCCAGGGCGCGCAATTCTTCAACGCTTCGCTTGACTCCAAGTAGTGCTCCTTCTATTGGCTCTTCCCTGCCAGCGGGGCCGGTGATCACCAGGTCATCGCCAAAAAAGAGAGCGGACTCGCTTTCCAGCGAGGCATCGGGGTCCTGCCCATATTGGAGGGTGACGCTGCCAATATTTATCAGAAAGCATCTAACTGAGCTATGACGGTCAATATCGATTTGGGAGCCATCGGTGGCGAGGACGGTTAGTTCCGAGGGGCAAGTCGGTGCTTTGTAGTGCTGCGCCAGACCACTGGTCAGTCCAGCAACAAGCCAGGTGGTTTTGCTACCGGCGATCCTATCCTTTAAGTGCTCAATATCGACGCATTGGAGGAGTTGGAGTGCATGTTCGAGACGCTCCAGCCTCCCCTTTTCCTCTGCCTTGAGCTTCGCCGCCAAATCTTCGATCCGGGCTGCAACTTGAGCCAGGTCCAGGGGCATCTACCGCCTCCTCAATCGGGAATAATGCTTCGCTAGAGGCGCTTGTATAAAGCGCTACCCCCGAAATTCCGGGGGTGACTTCCAAAACGCTTCCCAATCTTCAACGCCAACGCCGAGGTCTGAAAGAACCTTCGTTGAGATGGGATAGGAGACCCCCGTATCCTTCTCTATCTTTTTTATATGGCGGCAAAGAACGAAGGTCATCGTCTTGATAAGCTCATAACTCATCCGAACCCTGGCCACTGTTTCAGGCACCTTGCCTGGGCCAGGCTCAGGAGGGCTTTCCTTGAAGTTAAGCACTATACCATAAGGCCCCCCGCTGACCATAAATTGGTCTGAGTAGAATTCAGGGATCTCTTTCTCTTCAGGCATTTTACCCTCCTAACCACCAGCCACGAGTATAGCATAGGAGCCTTTTCCGAGCAATCCACCATGCTCGTCCACAACACTAGTGACATACACCATTTGTCCTGCATTATCCCTCTCATTTCGGATAAAGCAACCGCATTCCCTCTCCCTTGACGGGAGAGGGCTAGGGCGAGAGTGGCAATGAAGTAGGTTTAAATCCCCCTCTAATTCCTTCGATAGACCGGAGTCCTCCGCTTTGCGAGAGTCCGATAAATCGGACGATGGATCGGTCCTCACGCCAGGGGAGGGAGTACTTATTGACTCTTCTTTCCTCCCCGAGATTGCTTCGTCGCTAACGCTCCGCGCAACGACAACTGCAGCGGTGACACCCTCAGACACCCGGCAGGAAGTATCCTGCATCTCTTTTTCAGCACCATCTAGCATTTGAAGTCTGTCCGAAGGACCGGGGTAGGTTGGAGCATCTGCTCCAACCATGCCTAGAGCAGGTGCTCTAGGCTACCCAATTATATTATGCTAGAATTTTCTAATAGCTTTAGTCGAGTCGATAACGGGAAAATCTACATAATAATCTCAATCACGTTCTCCGGTCGATTCGCTCCTCCCAATGACAAGTGAAGCACGATCACGCCCAGACCCCCTTTGTACTCCCCCTCCACACCAGGGACGGGCTTCGCAATGATCAGAGGGGATTCCTCCTATGTCTGGACAGGATCAGCCACAATTGCCAGGTGAAGCTGAGTCTGGTATTATTCAAACAGGAGGGAGCGATTGTGAGCGTAGGATTGATCTATGACCCCATTTATCTGCAACACGATACGGAACAACACCCAGAGAATGCTGGACGGCTGGTGAATGTCATCAACCTACTGGAGAAGGCTAACATGACGGAACAGGTTGTCCCAGTTGCCCCCCGTGCTGCCACGATAGATGAATTATCCAAAGTGCACTCTAAAGATTATATCTCCTATGTGGAATCCTTCGCTAAAGCGGGAGGCGGTTGGCTTAATGCTGATACCATAGTATCACCAGCTTCCTATGATGTGGCGCTCCATGCCGCTGGGGGCTTGATCAATGCTGTTGATACGGTGATGACAGGTGAAGTAGCAAGCGCCTTTGCCTTGGTCAGGCCACCAGGGCACCATGCTACTCGCGGCGAAGCCCTAGGGTTCTGTTTGTTTAATAATATCGCTGTAGCCGTCAAGCACTCTATAGATAGCTGCCATCTAGAGCGCGTCCTTATCGCAGACTTCGACGTTCATCATGGCAATGGTACCCAGGACACCTTTTATGAAGACCCCAACGTTCTCTACTTCTCCACCCACCAGTATCCCTTTTACCCCGGGACCGGTCGCGTCGATGAGATAGGAGCGAGACAAGGCGAGGGGACCACGGTAAATGTTCCTCTGCCCGCCTGGTGTGGCGATGAGGAATACCTGCGGGTGTTTGAGGAGATTCTTATTCCGGTAGCAAGACGCCTTCAACCCCAACTCATCATGGTCTCCGCGGGCTATGATGCCCATTGGGGAGACCAAATATCATTGATGCAGGTAAGCGTCACCGGTTTCGCAGAGATGGTGCGGATATTGAAAACGCTTGCCGACGAGCTTTGCCAGGGGCGACTCGTCTTCACCCTGGAGGGAGGCTACCTCTACGAAGCGCTTGCCTCATCGATAAAGGCAACCCTTGATATGCTCTTAGGAAACCCCGATATAGCCGACCCTCTGGGAAAGCCACCTGCAGCTAGGAGGGCACCACCTATCGACGCAATTCTCCAAGCGATAAAGGAGACGCATCGGCTAAGTTAAGGAAGGAAGCGTAGGAAGACCTGGTTCCCCAGAAGCCTTCCCCTCTGAGTAAGGCAGATGGTACTGTCATCGTTAAGAAGCAGGCCAAGACCCACCAGTTCATCGATTTCATCCCCGTAGACAGAAGCAGCATCCCTGTTGAAACGATTGGAAAACTCCACAAGATTAACTCCTTCCCTGAGCCTCAACCCTAGTATCATAGTCTCTGCCATCTCCAGCACCTCGCCGATATACTCCTCCTGCTCAATAGGAGAATCCGCCTCGTTCAACCGTTGAACATATTCTACAGGCGAAAGGAGGTTGGAGAAACGACGGCACTGAAAATAGGAATGGGCCCCAGCACCAAAGCCAAGGTAGGGGAGGTTCTTCCAGTAGGTCAGATTATGTTGACATCTCCTACCCGGTCTGGCCCAGTTAGATATCTCGTAATGGTCATAATCACCAAGCATCTCCTCGGCTAGAAGGAACATCTCCGCAGCCAGGTCGGGGTCTGGCCTCACCACTTTTCCCGAAGCGATCTCCTGTGACAAAGGGGTGCCCTCCTCTATAGTCAGGGGATAGAGGGATACATGGTCAGGCTTAAGGCCAAGCCCTTTTTCCAGGGCCTGCTGCCATTCTTTAACGGTTTGGCTGGGCAAAGCGTAAAGCAAGTCTATGTTAACGTTGTTAAAAGCGTTCCTTGCCACTTCAAAGGCCTCCAGGGCTTCGCTGGCGGAATGGCGACGACCAAGCTCATTGAGCCTCCTGTCATCAAAGCTTTGCACCCCGAGGCTCAATCTGTTTACCCCCAGGGCTCGTAGCTGGCGAAGAAAGGGCTCACTAATGGTGCCCGGGTTGGCCTCAATGGTTATCTCCGCATCAGGAGCCACAACAAAGGCACGACCGCAAGCTTCAAGGATGGTGCCGAGATGCTGACCATCGAGGATGGTTGGTGTACCCCCACCGACGTACATGGTATCAACTGTTCCGCCCCGATCCCAACCGCGTATCTCCTTGATAAGGGCTTCCACATACTGTGGTATCAACCATTCCATGCCACTGTAGGAATTAAAGCTGCAATAGTGGCATTTCGATTGGCAAAAAGGAATGTGAATGTAGAGGCTGAGGCTACCATGCATCTATTAAACCCTGACAGGTGCTCGCCTAGGCAGCATGCGCCTGAGAGATCTAAAGAACCTGCTAAACCCACCACGCTCCCAGACAATGAGCAACTGGCTGGCAATGCAGAGTGAGCTGTAGGTGCCGGTGATGACACCGATTAAAAGGACGAGGATAAAGTTGTGGATGGTTGCCCCGCCGAAAAGGAAAAGAGCCAGCAGGACGAATAAGGTGGTTAAGCTGGTGTTCATGGATCGAGGCAGGGTCTCTGTAATACTGTTGTTCACTATGGTTTCGAGAGGGCTGCTGGTCCTCTTGGACATGTTTTCCCTGATACGGTCGAATACCACGATGCTGTCATTGACACTGTACCCGATCACGGTGAGAATGCCGGCAATGAACATAGCATCGATCTCTATGCCAAAGAACACACCCAGAAGCGAGAAGATACCCAGCACAATAAGAACATCATGTAGAAGAGCAATGAGGGCACAGATACCGAAGCGGAAAGACTTTATTAGCTTTCGAAAGGCCCAGGTGATGTAGAGTAGGATGCCGATTGAGGCAACGATCACGGCAATCACAGCGACATTCGTGGTTTCACCGGATACAGTTTCGTCAGCTAATGCCGAATCTCGAACATCGAAATCTCCGAACTGAGTGCCAAGTGCCTCCTCCACCGTAACTCTTTCAGACGATGTAAGCACTCCTGTGCGAATGAGGAAGGTATTCTCTTCGTCGGTTATTCTCTGAATGACGGCATCGCCATAACCCAAACGCGCCATTTCCTCACGAAGCTCCGCCTGCTCCACTTGCTGCTCAAATCTTACCGTCATTGTCCAGCCACTGCTGAAATCGATACCCAGTTTGACAGGGGAGCCAAAGGCAATGGTAGAGTAGAGCATAGAGACTAGCCCGATAAGGATAATTATCCCCGATATGACGAAAAACCACCGTCTTTTCCCAACAAAATCAAACAACCTTTTTCTCCTGCATAGTTATGGTCGAAACAGCGACACCTTTTTCGCGACTGGGGTAGTTGCAATGGTACGCAGAAAGCTCCTAGTAACAACCATGGCGGTCAACATGCTTACCAATACCCCAATACCTAGAGTCAGAGCAAACCCCATCACCATGGCACCGCCAAACATTCTGCTCCCAAACCAGTAGAGGATGGCGCAGGTAATAAGGGTGGAGATATTGCTATCGCGAATGGCGGGCCAAGCACGATTAAACCCCGATTCGATAGCCGCCCTCAGCGCCTTCCCTCCCCTTATCTCCTCCTTCATCCTTTCGAAAATGAGGACATTGGCATCGACGGCTATCCCTAAAGAGAGAATGAAAGCCGCAATACCCGCCAGGGTAAGGGTAACCGGCACCATCTTGAAGATCATGAGCATCACGACGGCATAGATGGCCAGGGCAATACATGCCAAAACGCCAGACAGACGATAGTAAATGATCATGAAGAGCAAAAGTAGCACCACTCCGACTATCCCAGCTATCAAACTCATGCGGATAGAGTCAGCGCCAAGGGTGGCATCAACGGTGCGGCTTGCTGCGGGACCAGAATAGAAAATGCCATTCTCCCAATGTCCAAGGGGAAGCGGCAACGCACCTGCATTAAGCTGGATCGCTAGCATCTCTGCCTCGCCGATGTTCAGTCCCTCGATAACGCCCCTAGCACCTATCTGAGATTTGACTGTCGGTGCCGAGATAAGCATATTATCGAGGAATATGCCCAGAGGTTCCCCGATGAGTCGTCCTGTAATCTGCGAGAAGAGCTTCGCCCCAGTATCATCCCACTCGAAGCGCACCAAGGGCTCGTTGGTCTGCTGATTGATATCGACGAAGCAGTTCGGCTTGAGATACACGCCAGTGAGCGCTATCTCCTCGCCTTCAATCGTCCCTGTAGCTGGGATCCAAACATTTGTAACCGATTCATCGATTGTATGATCATATTCGAAAGGGGAGTCTACAGTGATAGTATTGTTGGCTCCGTCCACAGTCTTCACCGTTTTAGCCTCGGCCTCAGGCGAATCCATAGAGCCTACCACAAAGATGTTCTCCATACCGAACCCTGTGACATCGACAACGGTAATCTCAGTATCTCCCGCATTTACCGGTGCAGCGAGGAAGGTAGTGCCACTCGTAGCCTGCTCACGAAAAACGAGCTCTGCGGTCCTGCCCACCAGTTCTTCGGCCTCTGTAATGTTGCCAACCCCAGGTAGCTGGACCGAGATACGGTCACCGCCTACTACTTGAACAATCGCCTCAGAGACCCCATAGGCATTAATTCGCCTCTCTATGATATCCTTGGCCCCTTTAAGGCTATCTGCCTTACTACCCGCCTCAATGTCGGTAAAATCCGCCTCATATACAAGATTAGTGCCACCAGCGAGGTCCAGCCCCAGCACCAACCCCTCACGCCCACCAATGTTGGTCGCAAGTGCTGATACGGAGAAGGCTACAATCGCAATTATGATTAATAGCGTCAGGATTTGACTTCTACTCATTTCTCTTCTTCAGTCCACCTTAAGTTATGTCAACCTTGCTTTCCCGCCGCGAGGCGCTTTTGGACAAAGGAAAGCGCCTCTTCCCTTGTGGATACCTCCCCATCGGCCTGTGCCTCGCGCACCGCTTCTAAAAGCTCGCCAACTTGAGGCCCCGGCGCCATGCCGTAGATGTTAATAAGGTCGTGCCCACTGATTAGCTTCGGTGGCGCAACGACGCTCTCTTCCTTGAAACGCTCTTCAAGCACGTAAGCCAGGCTTTGAGCATGCTCCCTCCACTCTTCCAACTCTAAATAGGGTCCTCGTGCTGCTAAATGGTCGGCAAGATTGAGGAAGATGGTCTCAATGCCCACATCACCGGTGTCCCTGAAGTAGCGGTAAATGGCACGACGGGATGGCATTTCTCCTCCCATTTGCCCCGGGCGCATATGGTGCTCCACCATCTTCCCAACCATATCTATCTCACGAGCACTGAACCTCATTCGCTTCATTAGGCCCTCAACAACACATGCTCCCTCCTTGGCATGTCCAAAGAAGCGCATCCTGCCGTTTTCCTCGATTGACGTGGTCTGGGGCTTGGCAATATCGTGGAGCAGCCCAGCAAGCTTGAGCAGCATCCTCCTCGTATGTCCGACGGATACCTCCTCCTCAAAGTGCTCGGCTAGCGCCTTGGACCAGGGAACAAAAGCTAACAGTTCGTCATCCCAATAAGTCGGGCTCTCTACCCTTAACACGAACTCTATAGCAGCCACCGTCTCGATAGAATGCTCGAAAACATCCCAAAAGTGCTCCTTCGGCTGCTGCGCCCCTTTTGTAGCAGCCAGTTCAGGGATAATCGTTATTAGCAACCCGAGCTCGTCGAGCAAGCGAAGCGACTCAGCAGCCCTTGGGACCGCTAGAAGGCGACAGAGCTCATCGCGCACTCTCTCGGCGGCGACACTGGTGACAAGCTGGTGATTACGCTCTATTAGGGTTTTGGTCTCGCTTTCGATGGAGAAGCCCAGTTCGGCTGCCAAGCGAGGCCCACGCATAAGTCGCAGTGGGTCTTCCTGCAACACCGCCTCACTGACGGCACGCACCTGTCTGCCCTCAATGTCATCCCGGCCCCCAAAAGGATCGACAAAGGTAATAACAGAGCTAGCTATTTCGCGCAGGTTTACCGCAATAGTATTTATAGTGAAGTCTCTATTGGTGAGGTCTTCTTCAATGCTATCGTGCATGGTAGCAAAGTCGAGGTGAAGATGCTTCTCCCCAGGGACAATGACCCTTGCTATTTGGTGTAGCTCGTCCAAAGGAATATATTTGCCATCTATGATGCCGGCAACATCCCGGGCCACATCCATAGCGCTGGCCCCAACGACGACATCGATATCACCGGTGGCACGCCTCATTATGGCATCACGAACAAAACCACCAATGAGGTAGCAATCGATGGAGCGTTCTCCTAAAATCTCCCTCAGCCTTAATAGAACTTGAGATACCTCCGTATCTACAAACAAATTTTGCACTCTTCTCAATTGATCTTCCCAACCGAACCTCTCGAAAAGGCTCAAAAAAGCAGGGCTTCATGAAAAGTGTCTGTTGAGCCCTGATTTTCAAAGTCCACAAGTCCTATATCTCGGGTGTTTCAGTCTCCTCTCCCAGCCGGTATAGCTTATCTATACTCTCCAAATGGTCAATGTACAAAACGCCCCTGAGATGATCGGTCTCATGCTCCAGGGCCTGAGCGAGGAGCCCCTCCCCTTTTATACGAATCTCCTTCCCGTGCCGGTCGAGCCCTTTCGCCGTAACCTTTTCTGAGCGCTTGATCTCCCCTCGATAACCGGGAACACAGAGACATCCCTCCTCAACCAGGCGCTCCCCAGACCTTCTAACAATTTCAGGATTTACCAAAGCTAATACTTCCTCTCCCGGCAGCTCGATTACGATCACCCGCAGGAGCACACCGATCTGAGGCGCCGCTAGCCCAACACCCTGGACTTGATGCATTGTATCCACCATGTCATCGATGAGCCGCTGTATCGACTCATCAACACTCCGTACACGCTTTGATTTCCGGCGAAGCAATGGATTAGGGTGAGTAACAATAGGACGGACTGCCATCTAACCTTCAACCATGACTATTCGCCAACTGGGAGGCGCTAAAGATTATAGTGGAGAAAACACCTTATTGTCAAAGAAGGCTAGCCGGGTCGATGTCGACCATCCATCCTTGAGGAACCGGAACTTCAGCCAGAAGTCGAACCGGGTCAGTGCCCCGAATAATAATCTGCCAGCGATAACGGCCGCGAACCCGCTGGACGAAGGCTGGGGCCGGCCCGATAAGGGAAACGTCCATACCCCACGAATCCCGTTCCTCTTTGAGGCGCTGGTGCATCCTTTGCGCCTCTCTTTGGCAAATGGCGTTATTGGAGTGATTGTAAATGAGACGCGCCAATCGACTGAAAGGAGGGTTTTCATACTGGCGCCGTAAAGAGATCTCCTGCTCATAGAAGGATGAATAGGCATGTTTTGAAGCGGCTATGATGGCATAGTGGTCAGGGTTATAGCTCTGCACGATTACATGTCCTGCCAGAATCCCCCGCCCTGCTCTCCCGGCAACTTGACTGAGAATCTGGAAGGTGCGCTCGGAGGCTCGAAAATCGGGAAGATAAAGGCTAACGTCGGCATTGATAACCCCCACCAAGGTAACCAAAGGGAGTTCCAGACCCTTGGCGATCATTTGTGTGCCAATGAGCACATCAGCCTCGTGTGCCAGGAACCTATCGAGGATGTTTTCATGGGAATACTTGCCTCTGGTGACATCGCGATCCCAGCGCAACAGATTCGCATTGGGGAAAGCATGAGCTGTCTCCTCCGCTACCTTCTGGGTGCCGATGCCCAGAAACTTTATCCTTCTGCTGCCACACTGAGGGCAAACATCAGGAACTGCCGTGTGAGAATTGCACTGGTGGCAGACAAGATCCGCTTCCGCTGAGTGGTATGTCAGCGCGACATCGCATCTCTTGCAATAAAGCACATGACCACAATTGCGACACTGAACAAAGGTAGCTGTGCCTCTCCGATTCAAGAATAGGATCACCTGTTCATTAGCTGCCAGTGCCTTTTCTATACCCGCAGCAAGCGATCTGCTGAAAATGCTCCTATTCCCAGCCTTCAACTCCTCCCTTAGGTCGATAATCTCCACCTTTGGAAGATAGGCATCCTCTTTTTCCCCTGTCTTATCGATTCGCTCAGGAAGCTCCAAGAGTTGATAGTCGCCTGCTTTGCTCTTAAAGTAACTGACGACATCTGGTGTAGCGCTGCCCAAAATGACCACTGAGCCAGTAAGCTGCGCCAGCTTGATAGCCACATCGCGTGCATTGTAGCGGGGCGATTGCTCCTGCTGCTTATAGGTCCATTCGTGTTCCTCATCGATGACAATGAGCCCGAGGTCAGGCTGAGGGGCAAAGATCGCCCCTCGAGAGCCAATGACCACATCGAAACCACCTTCCTTAATTCGCCACCACTCATCGAACTGCTCTCCTACAGACAGCTTACTATGAAGCACCGCAACCCTGCCGGGGAAACGAGAGGCAAAACGATCGATAGTCTGTGGGGTGAGAGCGATCTCAGGGACGAGGACGACAGCCCGCTTACCTAAAGAGATCGCCTGCTGCAGAGCACGGAGATAGATTTCTGTCTTCCCACTACCTGTGACCCCATGAAGCAGGAAAACAGGCGGCTCAAGATTATCACCTTTGGCAAGCCCGACCATGGCAGCATGGACCTGGTGCCAGACTGCCTGTTGCGCTGCGGTAAGGGTGGGAGCGGGTAGGATTGAAAAGCGGCGATGAGCCAAGGGGTCGCGATATACCTGAATGGGCTCAATGGTGACCATGCCTTTCCTTACTAACGCGTCGACCACCGCTTTGGTGCAGCCGATATGCTGCTTCGCTTTGGCGAGAGGAATGGGGTGAGATTCTGCTACCAGATACTCCAATAGCTTAGCTTGTTTGAGAACTCTCCGCATCCCACCGAGGCGCTCAGCCTCCTGCTGTGCCTCATCTGCCCCAACAGTCAGACGAATGTAGGGCAACATCTTCGGCTTCACCTTAACCCTCTCCAGTTCGTGGGTTTTGGTCACCAGACTTTTTCGAACGAGTTGACCGATAGTAGCCCTCGCCTCTTTTCTGCCCAAAACCTTCTCCACCTCTGCTATCGCTACTTTCTCTTTTCTCTTGAGGAGGTTTAGCAATTTTCTTTGATGAGGAGTAAGAGAAGAATCGTCCATCTCCGAGGCATTGGTGAGCGCATGGACAAAGGTTATCATCCTGCGCTCAAAGCCAGGGGGCATCATTAGGGCAACGGTATCGAAAAGTGGCGCAAGATAATGCTCGCTAGTCCAGCGTGCCAGTTCAATCTGGGCTGGATAGAGTATTGGACGGGGATCGATGAGACCCACGATTTCCTTGGTCTCCTCCACCGAAGGAAATTCTGTCAACTGGAAGACGATGCCCTGTACTACCCTCGGTCCAAAAGGAGCCCAAACCGCGTGACCCACCTTTATATCAGGGGGCACAGCGTAGCAGAAGGTTCGCCGCTGTGCCCCTGGGGAATTAACCGCTATCTCCGCGTAGTTCATCCCCTTTTTCCCTAAACAAGAAAACGAGGTTATAAAAAGGTACCCAGTCCCCTCGCCCTCTATCCTATGCTATTCTACGGCTACTCTAAGCGTCGTTGCGCTTTTCTTTCGGCCTTTTCTCTTTCAGTCTCGCTTTCTTGGTGGTGAGATCGCGCAGGTAGTAGAGCTTGGCTCGACGCACTTTACCGTGCCTCATCACCTCCACCTTTTCCACAGATGGAGAGTGAAGAAAGAAGGTTCGTTCCACGCCTACACCGTAGGCAATACGCCTTACCGTGAAATTAGCATTGGCATTGGCACTGCCTCTCCTAACCCTTATCACCACCCCCTGGAATACCTGAGAGCGCACCCGCTCTCCCTCCACAACCCTGATGCTCACCTTCACCGTATCACCAGGGCTAATAGTAGGGATATTAGGATTGGACTCAACTGGAATTAGCGTATCGATGTCCATTTATTCTTCCCCTCTTTTCATCCTCTCCAAAAGCATTCTCTCTTCTCGAGAAAGGTCTGCCCTCTCAAGAAGATCGGGGCGCCGCCTAAGAGTGCGTATGATAGATTGCTCCCTCCGCCATCTAGCAACTTCAGCGTGATTCCCCGAAAGTAAAACATATGGCACTTCCCACCCTTGAAAAACCCGCGGGCGAGTATACTGCGGGTACTCCAATAGCCCGCTTGAGTGGGAGTCCTCTCCCACCGCCTCCTCCGCACCCAGGGCATCGGGCAATTGCCGAACCACAGCATCTACTATCACCATGGCAGCTAGTTCCCCACCGCTCAGGACATAGTCCCCAATGCTTACCTCGTCCGTGACCAAGTTCTCCCGCACCCGCTCATCCACCCCCTCGTAGTGACCACAAATGAGAATCATCTCACTATATCTAGCAAGTTCCTCAGCAACCATCTGGTTGAAAAGCCGGCCCTGCGGTGTGAGCAAGATCACAGGTACCTCAGATTCATCCTTAATCGACTCCACAGCAGCGAAGATGGGTTCCGGCTTCAGCACCATCCCCTGGCCACCACCATAAGGATAGTCATCGACCACGTGATGCCTATCCGATGTGTAGTCCCGAATATTGTAAATTACAATCTCCACCAAACCGCGATCCACGGCCCGCTTGATGATGCTCTCGCTGAAAGGCCCGCTTAGCATATTGGGGAAAAGGGTCAATATGTGAATACGCATTCAAGCTCCCCGTTCCTCGGCACACTCGGTTACTTCGCTCCTTTGCTCTCACCACACTCCACAGCCTCGCCCCTTAGAACCTCTATAGCATGGGGCAGAGCGGGCAGAATCGCCTCAAGGCTTTCGCGCACCCCTGTCGGGCTGCCGGGGAGGTTGATTATCAAGCTTCTGCCCCGAATGCCGGCTACTGCGCGACTGAGCATTGCCTTCGGGGTCTTCTTCAGACCCTCAGCCCTCATCGCCTCGGCGAACCCGGGCGCTATCCTTTCCACCACTGCAAGGGTCGCCTCTGGAGTAATATCGCGCGGGGATAGTCCCGTGCCCCCGGTGGTAACAATGAGGTCTATTCCCTCCTTATCTACCCACTCCTCGAGCCTCCCTGAGATGACCTCACTCTCATCGGGGACAATGTCATATTTTACCAGACGGGCATCGATAATGGCAAGCATGTCCTTAATTGCCGTGCCGCTCTCGTCCTCCCGCTCGCCTCGCGAGCCTTTATCGCTGATAGTGAGTATGCCTGCGGTAAACATTCCTTATCAATCCAATGTAAGACTTCGCTATCCTACCACAAACGAATCTGGGTGAAAAGAGCAACGAATTTCGAAAATTCCAGCCAAAGGGTATTGACAAAAGTGTAAATATGTGGTAGATTGTGGAGAAATGTGGTTTAATATGGGGAGTAGTAAAAACTTTTGTGGATTAAATAAGCATGCTCGGCGAGTACGAATATAAAATCGATGCCAAAGGCAGGGTGCCCATCCCTCCCAAGTTCAGAGGAAAATTCTCGGAGGGAATTGTTCTTGCCCGCGGTTTTGAGCGCTGCATCATCGCGTATCCCCTACCGGTATGGGGAGAGATCGCCAAGCTATTCAGTGACACACCGATTGCCCCAAGTAAACAGCGCAGCTTGGAACGATTCATTTTCGGCAATGCATTCAGCCTCGAACTTGACGAACAGGGAAGAGTTCTCCTGCCACCAAAGCTCCGCGACTACGCGGGAATCAAGGAGGTGGCAGTTATAGTCGGGGCAAATACCCGCCTTGAGATCTGGAACAAGGATGCCTGGGAGCAGGAACAAGCAGAAATCAGCGAGCAAGCTTGGAATCTTGTAGAACGGATGGAGAAGCGCGGATGAATCAGCAGTCTATTCATATCCCTGTTCTCCTCAATGAGACCATCGAAGCCTTCCAGGTTCAACCTGGGAGAAAATATATCGACTGCACGGTTGGCGAAGGAGGGCATGCCGCTGCTATCTTGGAAAAAGGAGCACAACTCTTGGGCATCGATATTGACCCCCAAGCCATTGAGGTAGCCAGAGCAAGGCTTCAACCCTATGGCGATAATGCTATTCTAATCAACGAAAACTTCGAAAACCTGGAGCGGATCTGCTCCGACTCAGGCCTCCATCCAGTCCACGGCGTCCTGTTTGATTTGGGAATGTCATCTCTTCAGCTCACCGACACGAGCCGTGGCTTCAGCTTCCAGCATGATTCCCCACTGAACATGCGTTTCAGCCCTACCCAGGAGCTGAGCGCAGCAACCATCGTTAACACGTTTCCCGAAGATGAGCTTGCTGCAATTATTGAAAAGTACGGTGAAGAGCGTAGAAGCAAGCAAATAGCAAAGTCCATTGTAGCAAATCGCCCTATAGATACAACGCTCCGGCTTGCCGCTGTGGTACAGCGCAGCGTTGGCTTCAGGGGCAAGATTCACCCGGCGACGAAAACCTTTCAAGCGTTACGCATCACGGTTAATCAAGAATTGCGGCGCCTTGAGACCGCACTACAGCAGGTAGCAAACATCCTTTGCTTGGGGGGTAGACTTGTGGTGATTAGTTTCCACTCATTGGAGGACCGCCTGGTCAAGAATTATATGAGACAGGAATCGAAGGATTGTATTTGCCCTCCGCAAACACCTGTTTGTATATGTGATCACAAGGCTACCTTTAAGTTAATCACAAAAAAAGTCATCACCCCCTCACCGGCTGAGATCCTGGCCAACCCCCGCAGTCGCAGTGCCAGAATGAGGGTTGCTGAGCGTATTTAGCGCCTCTTATGAGGCGCTTATCCTTATAAGGGTGCGACGGGCAGTGTCCTGCCCAGTAGGGAGATTAGAGCCCGAACGGCAAAATAATCTTCGTCGAGCCCAAGACTATGGACAGCGACACTGCCCGACCCCTTCGGGGATTGGCCAAGAGGCCAAAGGAGGTGTACATGATGCGATGAACGCTATGCAAAAAGCTGCCAAAATTTACCTGAAAGGAGAATGCAAATGGCTAAGAACGAAATAGTCTCTTGTATTGATGTAGGCACAACCAAAGTGTGCAGCATCATGGCTAAGGCAGGTCATGGACGTGACCTTCAGGTTCTGGGGGTTGGCGTCGCCCCCTCCAGGGGACTGCACAAAGGTCTAGTGGTAAATATCCCTGAGGCCAAGCGGTCAATTCAGGTGTCGGTGAGGAGGGCTGAGCAAGCCAGCGGGATCAAAATGGATTCGGCTTATGTGGGCGTCACTGGCAGGCATGTCAACTCGCTCAATAAGCGTGGTGTCGTCTCTATCAATCGCAGCGATAAGCTGGTGCGCACCGACGACTTAAGGCGAGTGATGCGAGCCGCGCGCACTGTTAACGTTCCTGCCGACAGGAAATTGCTCCACGTCATACCCAGGGGCTATGCCATCGACGGTCAAGAAGGGGTGATGGATCCGGTAGGTATGCATGCCTTCAGGCTGGATGTGGAAACCCACATCATCACCGCCGCTGTAGCATCTGTGCAGAATCTGGTCAAGTGCATTCGCGGTGTAGGCATCGACATTGAAGACCTGGTTCTGGAACCGCTGGCCAGCGGCGAGTCGGTGCTCAGACTAGATGAGAGAGATGCTGGTGTGGTGCTAGCCGACATTGGTGGTGGTACTACAGACGTTGCCATCTTCAAGGATGGCAGCATATGGCACACTGCCATTCTCCCGGTAGCAGGCTACCAGATTACCAGGGATATCGCTATCGGGTTGGGATTGCCCTTCGACGTGGCAGAGGAGATGAAGAAGAAGTACGGCAGTGTAATCCCCGTCTACAATGGTAAGGAGAAGGAGAAGGAGCAACCCATCCTAAGGATAGAGAACGGCTACAGTGTCCCCTACCACGAACTGTCTGAGATCATCAAGGCACGAATCGAGGAAATCCTAAAGCTGATCGCTTTAGAGATACCAGGCTCGGACTATGTCAAAGACGTGCCCGCTGGTTTAGTGCTCACTGGAGGTAGCTCGAACCTGACAGGGGTGAATGTCCTTGCAGAAGATGTGCTTGGCCTACCGGCTCGTGTAGGGATACCGACGGGCGTATACGGCCTCGCTGATGTCCTCCCCGACCCCGCCTATGCCACTGGTGTTGGTCTCTTGCTCTGGGGTTCTAGTGGGCACGATAGCCAAAACACCTGGCAAAACGGGGCGTTTGGCGGAGTCTTCAAACGCTTCATATCCCGCGTGAGAAGGATAATTAGGTAGAGGAAGAAAGGAGGAAAAAATGGCAAAAACAAGCTTTGCTCCCAACCCAGCGAAGATCAAAGTCATCGGCATTGGTGGAGGTGGCTGCAATGCCGTCACACGCATGGTCCAAGAGCAGATTCAAGGGGTAGACTTCATCGGGATAAACACCGATGCCCAGGCTTTACTGCTTACCGAGGCACCTATTCGGATTCAGATCGGGGAGAAGCTGACAAAAGGGCTAGGCGTCGGTGGTGACCATATCGCCGGGGCCAAGGCGGCAGAGCAGAGCCGCGATGAGCTTAAGGAATGCATCGGCGACGCTGATATGGTGTTCCTGGCGGCCGGTATGGGTGGTGGCACAGGTACTGGCGCTATGCCTTTCGTGGCGGAGATGGCCAAAGAAGCAGGAGCCCTGACCATCGCTGTTGTCACCAAACCCTTCGCGTTTGAAGGAGCCCATCGATGCCAGGTGTCTGAGGAAGGCATCGAACGGCTTATCGGCAAGGTGGACACTCTAATAATCATCCCCAACGATCGCTTGCTCAGTCTCTGTGATAACAAGACAGCGGTAGGCAATGCCTTCAAGATGGCAGATGATGCCCTGAAGCATGGTGTTCAGGCCATCGCCGAGGTTATCACCGTGCCCGGGATGATCAACCTGGACTTCGCCGATGTCAAGGCGGTGATGAAAGATGCTGGCCCTGCCTGGATGTCCATTGGGATAGGCAGCGGGCAGAATCGTGCTGCCAACGCCGCTAAAGCCGCACTCGACAGTCCTCTGCTCGATGTCTTCTCCGTAGAAGGGTCAACCGGTGTACTATTCAATATCGCCGGCGGAGACAATCTCACTCTCTTCGAAGTCAATGAAGCCGCCCAGGTCATCCGAGAGGCAGTTGACCCCAATGCTAATATCATCTTCGGCGTCGTTTTTGACCCCCAGATGGATGCTGATGTACGGATTACTCTTATCTGCACTGGCTTCACTCAAGTGCCAGGCGATGGCCCCAGGATACGTAAAGATGAGGAACTGCGCCATCTCCTTGAGGGAGCGGATAGCGAGCATGAGTTGGATATTCCCACCTTCCTACGCCGTCCTACAGCGAGAAGACAAGCAATGGAAGCTGCTGCACCTAAGCACCATAGCCTACGTTCGCGTTTGGGTGTTTAATATCCCGGGCGACGGGGACAATGGTAGGGTCGCTGTCTTATAGACATCAGCCTGCGACCCTCTTGTGCTTTCTTGCATGCCAACTTCTTCTTCTCTTTGCTGTCCAATATCAGCACCTACTACACTTTATAGGGTGCCGTTTTCTCAGGACAGGCAGACGATGACGAAATCATAGAACATTAACATGCTGTAGTAAAACTATTGACAATAACTATATATTGTGGTAGTATTATAGCCTTGCGCTATATATAGGGTTTTGAGTTATGAGATGCCCCTATTGTGGTCATGACGATTCCAAGGTTATTGACTCACGCGATGTGAATGAGGCCGTCCGCCGTCGCCGCGAGTGCTTCGAGTGTGGCTCCCGCTTCACCACCTATGAGCGACCTCAGAGGACGGCGCTGCTGGTAACCAAGAAAGATGGTCGGCGAGAAGAGTTCAGCCGTGAGAAACTGATCTCCGGGATTCGCAAGGCCTGCACCAAGCGCTCTGTATCCCAAGAAACCGTTGAGCAGATGGTAGATGGCATCGAGACTTATCTTCATAAGTCAGGTAAAGGGGAAGTGGAGAGCGCTACTATTGGAGACATGGTAATGGAGCGATTGCGCCAGCTAGACGGTATCGCCTACATCCGCTTCGCTAGCGTATACCGCGCCTTCGCCGATATTGAGGAGATGAAGCAGGAGGCCGATGCCTACTATGCCAGACTCAGCTTCTCCAACAACGACACAACTCAACTCCCCCTCTTTTCGAACGGAGAATTGGATAGTGCAGCTCCTAGTAATACTCTTCAAAGGAGTAAATAAGAATAGCGTTGGGAGGAGGTACAGAGTATGACCAGTCAGTACGATTATGGGCGCAAAAAAGAAAAACTTGTAGCTCGAAAGCTGAGGGGGCATCAAGCGAGATGCACACTAAGTCCAGGTAGTAGAGGCCCAGCAGATGTGACTTGTGTATTCCCCACTGGGACGAAATGGCATATACAGGTAAAATCAACTCGCAAGGGGCAACCTAAAATTCCCAATGCGGTGGAACTGGATAGGCTAAAGACCACAGCGACCAAAACGGGATCCACACCAGTTATTGCCAAAGTAGCAAGGAATAGGATTAGCTTTGCATCAGCAAGGACTGGTAGAAACCTAACAATACCAAATAGGAGAAAGGAATGAGAAAAATACCTAGCCAGAGTGACATGGAAGAACGTAGAGAAATCTGGCAAGGGATTCGCTGTTGGATGAACTATAAAGGGGTTACTCCAAAGGAACTTGCTCAACAAACGAAATACCCGAAAGATCGCCTTGAAAGAGGAATAAGAGGCGAGCCTGAGCCAATAAAGCACGCGCTGCTCGATTTTGTTTATGCTCTTAATCCCCCAAGCGCTAGGGGTAGGTTTTTTGAAGAAGGATATGAGATACTAACAGACGACGAGCTCAAGAATTGCCTCAAGCCCCTGACTCCCCGTCAGGGCAACTTCTGGGGTGATTAGGAGCGGTTGATGAATACACACTACTTACCTAGTGTAGCGAAGAATAAAGTTGCATTTAGGTCAGCAAAGAGCAGCAGAAGGTTGACAATGCCCTAGAAGTAGGAGTCTAAAGTGCGTAGAGTTATTACCCAGAACACGAAGGAGTTGATTGGACGTCGGGTTCGTCAAGAAATGGAAAAACAGGGACTTTCCCAAGAAGAGCTTGCCAAGAGAGCGAAACTCAGATTAGGCTACCTTACACAACTGCTGGAAGGTCAACCTCTGTGGTTAAGCCATACTATGATGGTAAACCTTGCTAAAGCTCTCAATTTGCATGAAGCCAGAGGAGGGAAACCTTTTCATGTGCACTGTGAGGATCTAACAGATGCGGACCTTGAATCACTGTTTTATCCACCGACACCTGAGCAACTTGAAATGGAATTTGATAATGGGAGAGATTGATGAACACAAACCGGTTATCCAGTGATAGCACAATTAGCCAGGTCTCCCCATTGCCTCGGACTTCGGAAGACGTCACCAATTTTATGATTAGACGCTCTAGGGAGCTAGTGGATGAATTGGTCAAACAGAGGGGGCGAGAGGAACCGCCTTTTCTAGCTGAAGAACTCGCTCCCTTACAGTGCATCAAGGAAATCGTGAAAACTGACCTCGGCGAAGTAGACGCGCTTCTTATCAGACGCAAAGATGGCTACATCATAAAGGTAAACGCTAACAGCCCAGCAACCAGACAAAACTACTCTTGTGCTCATGAAATTGGTCATACTTTCTTGCATGAGCTTGAAAGAGTACCACGTTTCAATAATGAAGAGTTAAGATGCGATGAGTCAAGAGTTATTGGCAATAGTAAGGAACGCTTGTGCCAAATCGCAGCAGCAGAACTTCTAATGCCTCATCATATTTTTAAGAGATATTTGGAATACTTCGGTGTCTCTGTTAGTTCTATTGAACGATTGGCTGAGGAGTTTAAGGTTTCTATTCATGCTACTGCAATTCGTATTGCTGAAGTCAGCCCAGAACCATGTATAGCCATTAAATGGAAACCCTGGCAAAAAACCAGATCAAAAGGGTTTATAGCTAAGCATATGGGTAAACTCATATATGTTAGAGATCCTTCTGCACTGTTTAAAGCCTACCAGACTGATAGTGCTGTCAAGTCCTTTAAGTCTTTTGAGATTGGTAGCATTAAGAAGCGTTGCGCGATGGAATCCAAGGGCTTCGGCCGTGGCAAAACAAGATATGTTATCTCTCTAGTCTTTCCAGGTAGGTAATGGAAATTGAGCGAGAAAAGCAGATCGGAGCATCTCCTGCGCAGTAGGATTGCACGTCAGGTTTTCCACTACTGCGAGTCTATCGGCATATCTGACCGAGAGCGGATGGAATTGCTCACAAGCGACGCGATCCAGCGCCTGGAACAAACCTACCTTCCGCTTCCCGGCATGGAGAGCGCTGTACCTGAGTCACATGTGACACCTCATGCCATTCAAGAGATATTAAAGCAGATCATAGATGAAGGGAGCCAAATGGAGATTGCAACGCAGCCTACCCTGCCAACTAAAAGAAAACAACGGCGCGAAGAAGCATCAAAGGAACCAACCCTTACAAAAAACGAACCTATCAAATTCAGCTCAACCGCATTAGCCGTTCTGGAGAAGAGATATCTCATGAAGGACGATAAGGGTCAGGGCGAAACATCTGAGGAGATGTTTCGCCGTGTGGCCCAAAACATCGCCGATGCTGAACGAATAGACAACAGACAAGGCGACGCGGAATACTGGGAAGAGGAATTCTACCACTTAATGGCGAACCTCGAATTCCTGCCCAACTCGCCCACCCTGATGAACGCCGGCCGGGAGCTTCAGCAGCTCTCCGCCTGCTTCGTCCTCCCCATCGATGATTCTATGGAATCTATCTTCAATACGATAAAATACACCGCCCTTATCCACAAAAGCGGTGGTGGCACCGGCTTCTCCTTCTCCAAGATAAGGCCGGAGGGCGATATGGTTGGCTCCACAGGTGGGGTGGCCAGCGGACCTGTCTCCTTCATGAGAGCTTTTGACACCGCCACCGATGTGATCAAGCAGGGAGGCACCCGCCGCGGTGCCAACATGGCTATCTTGAACGTCAATCACCCCGATATTCTGAAGTTCATCACCGCAAAAGAGAAAGGTGACAACCTCACTAACTTCAATCTCTCGGTGGCAGCAAACGACGATTTTATGAGGGCAGTCACGGCAGGCGCCGAATATGACCTGATAAACCCTCGTAATAAAGAGGTAGTCGGCAGGCTCAATGCCAAGGAGATCTTCGACAAGATTGTGGACCAGGCATGGCGCACCGGCGATCCAGGCCTCGTTTTTCTAGACCGCATAAACAAATACAACCCCACTCCAAATCTCGGGGATATTGAGAGCACCAACCCTTGCGGGGAGCAACCCCTTCTCCCCTACGAATCATGCAATCTGGGATCCATTAATCTGTCAAGGATGGTATCAGATAAGAATGGTGAAACTGAGATTGACTACCCAAAGCTAGAAAAGACGGTGATACTGGCAGTCAGGTTCCTAGACAATGTAATCGACATGAACAAATTCCCCCTGCCCGAGATAAAGGAGGCGACCAGGCTGACCAGGAAGATCGGACTTGGAATCATGGGCTTTGCTGATTTGTTGTTTCAGTTAGGTATACCCTACGATTCAGAGGAGGCACTCCAGATCGCAGAGGATGTCATGCGCTTCATTCAAAGAATCGCTACTGAAGCTTCAGTGAAGCTGGCTAATGAAAGGGGTGTATTCCCCGCCTTCAAGGACAGCGTTTACGATAAACATGGCGAGCCTGGGGTTAGAAACGCCACCAGGACAACCATCGCCCCCACAGGCACCCTGAGTATCATCGCCGGTTGCTCCAGTGGGATCGAGCCCCTCTTCGCACTAAGTTATAGACACAATATTTTAGACGGTGATAGCTTCATCGAGGTGAACCCCCATTTTGAGGAAGTGGCAAAGCGGGAAGGATTTTATTCTGCTGAGCTTATGGAGGAAATAGCCAAGCGGGGGAGCATACAGGATATGGACGGTATCCCTGACAAAGCCAAGAAGATCTACGCCACCGCCCATGACATCAGCCCTGAATGGCATATCAAAATGCAGGCCGCCTTTCAGAGTTCTACCAACAACGCCGTCTCCAAAACTATCAATTTCCCCCATGACGCAACCATAGAGGACGTGGCGCGGGCATATATGCTTGCCTACGATTGGGGCTGCAAAGGGATCACCATCTATAGAGATCGGAGCAAGGATAAGCAGGTGCTAAGCATCGCAGCGGATGATGAGGAAAGGGTCGAAGCACGGGCCCCGAGGAGGCGAGCTAAGGTCACCACCGGGGTTACCGAGAGGGTGTCCACTGGCTGCGGCTCCATCTATGTAACGGTAAACTCCGATGCGGATGGGGTTTGTGAGGTGTTCTCCACCCTGGGCAAAGCGGGAGGCTGCGCCTCAGCGCAGCTTGAGGCTATCTGCAGGCTTATCTCCCTGGCGCTTCGATCTGGGGTGAGTATAGAGTCAGTGGTGAAGCACCTACGAGGTATCCGTTGCCCCTCCATCGCTTGGGAAGAGGGTCATTCCATACTATCCTGTCCCGACGCCATTGGCAGTGTACTGGAGAAGTATGTCAAGAGCGAGGACACAGCAAACAACCCTGGCGGAGATGGTCATGTGATGAATATTTGGGGGCAGTGCCCCGAATGCGGCGGCATGCTGGTATATCAGGAGGGGTGTCACATCTGCCCCGCCTGCGGCTATACAAAGTGCAGTTAAGGAGGAAGATTGAGGCATGACAAATCTTGACAGCTACATAATAATGGGCATTGGAGGTCTTTTTGCTTTCCTAGGTTTAATTATTATGCTCTGGGCGAGGCACAAACAGAAAGGCTATGGCGATGTCCTTTCGAGGCGCGAGGAATTGAGGAACTTCCTGGGCTACTGGCCAGACTTCATCCTACCTAGCGAGCTAAGAGTAGGGGGTTGGGTTTCCGTCGCCATTGGAGTCGCTTTGATAGTCCTGGGCGTAGTACTACTTTGGGTCTAAAAATAGAGGAGGGACGACTTGCTACAGAAAATGAAACCCAAGACTAAGGAAAAGGAGCCTAGCTTGGAACAGGTGCAGGGGCGTCTTGACCTCCTGGACCAGCGCTTGGACGCTCTTGACACTATGATTACTGCTATCGCTGAGAGGATAATGAGACAACCAGTCAACATAACGATAACATGTCCCAACTGCGGGCGGTCTATTGATATCACCTTGGTAGGCAATGAGAAGATAGGAAGGTAATGACGGCGTGGAACAAAAAGGCAAGGCGAAGGCTTTCACAGGAGAGAGTCACTATCTCCAAGGATTGGGGTGGCAGAATCCCCATAGCCCTGATTTACCCTAATACCTATTATTTGGGCATGTCCAACCTTGGCTTTCAAACGATCTACGCCCTCTTTAATAGCTACGATAACATAGTCTGTGAGCGTGCCTTCTGGGATGAAAAAGCAAGAGAGCCTCTGACTATTGAATCACAGCGCCCCCTCAGCGACTTCGCCGTTCTCGCCTTCTCCATCACCTATGAGCTGGATTACTTCAACGTAGTCAACATTTTAAAATCGAGCGGCATCCCCCTATTTGCCGCTGACCGCAACGATTCCCATCCCATAGTCATTGCCGGCGGGCCTTGCATCACCGCTAACCCGGAACCCCTTTCTCCCTTCTTCGACTGCTTCGCCATTGGAGAGGGAGAGGCTATCTTGCCAGCGGTGGTTGAGGTTATCAGCAAAGGAATTGAAGGGAGAAAGGATGCGCTGCTGCAGGCACTTTCCTCTCTTCCCGGGATTTATGTGCCCAGCCTTCATAATGGCAAGACCATCTCGCGGCAGTGGGTGCAAGACATCAATGATTTTGCCACCACCTCGGTCATTCTCACCCCGGAGACGGAGCTTGGCGGGATGTATCTCATAGAGGTCGCTCGTGGCTGCAGATGGGGCTGTCGCTTCTGCCTTGCAGGCTATCTCTTTCGCCCCTTTCGCTATCGTTCTTTAGATTATCTACTGGACCAAGCTGAGATCGGCCTGAAACATGAAAAAAGAATCGGTCTGTTGGGGGCTTCACCCTTTGATCACCCTGACATAGACGAGCTGGTGACCAGGTTGCAACACATGGGGGCGGAGATGTCCGTCAGTTCACTGAGGATTCGTCCCCTGTCGCGAGTGTCCCTCAGGGGGTTAATAGAGAGTGGCACACAAACCATCTCTCTAGCCCCTGAGGCAGGCTCAGAGAGATTACGCAAAATCATTAACAAGGGCGTAACGGAGAGTGACATCATCGAGGCAATAGACAAGGTCGCCGAGTACCGTCTCAAACATCTCAAGCTCTATTTCATGATTGGCCTGCCCACAGAGACCGATGATGATATCGACGACATCATCAAGCTAACCCTTGCCTTGAAAGGACGTATTGACGACAAACGAGCTGGGACTCGGATCACTCTGACTGTGGAGCCATTTGTACCCAAGGCGGGCACCCCCTTTCAATGGCTTCCCATGACCAGCGCCGAAATCCTGGCACACCGCCTATCTCTACTTAAGAATAGCCTTAAGCCAATGGGCATTAAGCTTGCCTCGGAAAGTGTAAATTGGATGGTTATACAAGGAGTCCTCTCAAAAGGCGATGCCAGGCTCGCCCAGGTGCTGGCTAAAATGGAAGGAACAACACTTTCTTCATGGCGTCGAGCAATGGAGGAGTGCTCGCTTGATGCAGAATATTATGTCAACAGGGAGATCCCCTTTAACGAGAAGCTGCCCTGGTCGAACATCGATTCAGGGGTTAATAAGGACTATCTTGAGTCCGAGCTTGAGCAGGCGCGCCTGGGCGAAGAGACCCCACCCTGCCCACCGGCCGAATGCCACAAGTGTGGGGTTTGCTGATATGGACATAGAGCGGAATATACAAGAGATCAAGAAGCGTATTGCCAGCGCTGCGAAACGGGCTGGCAGGTCGCCCGATAAGATAACCATCGTCGCTGTGACAAAGGGGGTCGAACCCCGCGATATCAAGATTGCCATGGAAGCTGGCGTGAGGCACATTGGCGAGAACAGGATTCAAGAGGCTAAGATAAAGACAGAGTGCTTGTCTCTCTTGGAACCGCGCCCTACATGGCACATGGTGGGACGTCTCCAGACTAACAAGGTTAAGACAGCAGTGGGAATTTTTGATATAATCCATAGCATAGATTCGGTCAGATTAGCAGAGTCGGTAAGCAAGCGTGCTCAAAGCATTTTTCCTGTGTTGCTCCAGGTCAATATTTCAGGAGAAGGGACAAAGAGCGGCTTCTCAATGACAGAATTACCCAAGGCAGTAGAAGAGGTCGCTCGTCTACCCAACCTTAAGGTGGAGGGGCTGATGACCGTCGCCCCCTTCGTCAAAGACCCCGAGGAGGTCCGCCCCATATTCCGAAGGTTGCGGCAGATTCGTGACTCCCTAGGACTGGAGCACCTCTCCATGGGAATGAGCGACGACTTTGAGATCGCCGTGGAAGAGGGGGCAACGTTGGTAAGGATTGGACGCGCCATTTTTGAGGAGTGCCGTAAATGACAATGGAGCATCAAAAAAGAATGATACTGCAGACAGGGCCATTTACGCCTCCAGACAACTTGCTGTGGGATCTCGAGGCTATTGATGGCATAGAACTCAGTGTGCAGCGTTTAGGAACATCCTTCCGTGGTGGAGGGGTTGCAACCTTTATCACGGTCACAACCAACAATTTAAGTATCGCTCCCCTGGCTGAAACCATTTATCAGCATACCAAACGGCTCAAGTCGAGGGGAGGCGATGATCTAGTTATCCTTCTAGGGGGCGAAATCAATACAAATGCGGAAGAGGTGAGCTTTCGTGATGTGCGGTGTCGAAGGCAGATATCCGTTAAGGAAAAATCTCAGGATGAAATAAGAGGGATATTACTAGAAGGAGATGTTGATTAGATGAAAACCACCTTTATCGGTGGTGGGGTCATGGGCGAGGCAATAATCAGGGGGATTCTCGCTAATGGATCAACCATGCCCCGAGACATTATTGCCAGCGATATCAGTCCTGAGCGTCTTTCCAGCTTGAAGCAGGGCTATGGTATTGAGACATCTCATAATAACCGCCATGCAGTGGAGACCTCAGATGTTGTGATTCTAGCCGTCAAGCCTCAAACCCTGAAAGCGATAGCGGAGGAACTCAGAGGCGGCCTCCAGCCACATCAGCTCGTCCTTTCCATCATCGCTGGGGCGACTATTGCCACCATCACCAACAGCCTGGGGCACAGCGCAGTGGTTCGGGCTATGCCCAATACCCCGGCTCAGATCGGCGAGGGAATGACCGTCTGGACTGCCTCAAGCGAAGTAAGTCAGAGCCAAAAGGAGGCAGCGCAGTCTATTTTGGTAGCACTGGGTAAAGAGGTCTATGTCCCCGATGAGAAATACATCGATATGGCCACCGCAGTCAGTGGCAGCGGCCCTGCCTACATCTTCCTGGTCATGGAAGCACTCATCGACGTTGCAGTGGACATCGGCCTGCCCCGTGAAATGGCAGAGGAGTTAGTCTTACATACGGTCCTGGGAGCGGCACGTCTTGCTCAACAGACGGCCAAGTGCCCCAAGGAGTTGAGGGAAAATGTTACTTCCCCAGGGGGGACAACAGAAAAGGGATTGCTTCAGCTTGAGGAGGGAGACCTCAGAGTCCTGCTCGCTCAAGCCGTCATCGCAGCATATGAAAAGGCGAAGGAACTGGGGAGCTAATGAGGACATTCCTATTACTTATCGGTTTTTTAGGTGAGGCACTTACCCTTATTATCTTCTTGCGAGCTATTCTCTCATGCTTTTCCATTTCTCCTAAGAACCCGATCGTAGTTGCCCTCAGCCACGTTACCGAACCCATCCCTGCTCTATTTCGCCGGGTGATCCCCAGAGTCGGAATGTTATCACCCCCGCGCTTGGCATCATTCTTCTGCTGGTCACTGCACGTTTTATCTATCTAATTTAGTATTTAAGATGTATAATGGGAAGCTTCTCAGCTTGGGTGACGAATAGGGATGCCAAGACCTTTGTGAGACTGGCTTGCAGCTAGATGGGGGTTTTTTGGAGATAAATAGAGGAGGACACACTATGAAAAAGGTTGCCATCATGACCGACAGCACTTGTTGCATACCTGAGGAGTTGCTGAGCAAGTATGACATTCATGTGATACCGCTGCTAATAGTCCACGAGGATAAGAGCTATCGAGACGGGATTGACATGCCTGCTAGTGAAGTTTACCAGATTATGCGAAAAAGAGAGATAATGCCTACCACATCCGTTCCATCACCCGGTGATTTCCTCGAGGACTACCGCCAACTAAGCGAGACGGGGCAAAGCATCCTTTGCATCACCCTCTCTGATCTACAAAGCAAGACCTTTGAGGTAGCACGCGTAGCCAAAGAGATGGCCAAAAAGGAGACCCCCAACACCGCTATCGAAGTGCTTACTAGTCGCACTGTGGCCGGCGGCTTGGGGCTTATTGTCGTGGAGGCAGCCCGGGTAGCTATGGAAGGCGCAGACCTAGCTCAGACAATAGAGGCTGCTCGGAGCATGATGTCCAAGGTAACCTTTATTGCTATGCTCGACACCCTGTTTTATCTGGCAAGGACGGGGCGCACTGGCAAGGCATCAGCATGGGCCGCTTCTTTACTAAATGTCAAGCCCATCATCGAGGTCCCCACCTCTGTAGGAGAAGTAGTTCCTGTGGCACGTCCCAGGACCAAAGCAAAGGCAATCAAACGCCTGCTACAGTTAATGTCAGACAGGGCTGGAGACTCGCCGGTGCATGTCATAGTGCACCATGCCGGGGTGCCTGAAGAGGGGGAGAAGCTAAAGGCTCAGATTGCTTCCCAATTCAACTGTGTTGAGCTTTATCTTACCGAGTTCACCCCACTGATGGGCGTCCATACCGGCCCCGGACTACTTGGCATTTCCTTTTATGCCGAGGACTGATGGCAAATCTGGCAAGGAAGTCGTAATGGTTAGAGTTGCTGTTGCCACCGACAGCACGTGTTGTCTACCGCAAGAGCTGGTGAGTAAGTACGATATTGCGCTAATACCACTCCTGATAATCCACGAGGATAGGAGCTATCGCGATGGGATTGACATGAGCCCCACCGAGGTTTACCGGATTATGCGAAAGAAAGAGGCACTGCCCACCACCTCCATTCCATCCCCAGGGGAAATCCTCGAGACCTATCGCCAATTAAGCGAAAAGGCGGAAAGCATTCTCTGTATCACCGTCACCGGGCTGCAGAGCGAAATGTTTGACACCGCGCTGGTAGCTAAAGAGATGGCTAAAGCGGAATTGCCCAACACCACTATCGAGGTAATGGATAGCCGTGCCGTGGCTGGCGCCCTGGGCTTCATCGTCCTGGCAGCGGCCAAAGCCGCGCAAGAAGGGGCAAGCCTTGCCCAGACAGCCGAGGCGGCCCAAAATATGAAGCTCAGGGTAAATTCCATTTTTATGCTTGATACTCTCTACTATCTGGCGCGGACTGGTCGCATCGGCAGGGCATCAGCCTGGACTGGAGCACTGCTGGACATGAAGCCTATCGTCGAGCATTCTACTGCTATAGGAGAAACGACACCTGTAGCACGTCCCAGAACCAAATCAAAAGCGGTGAGGCGTATGCTGGAGATAATGGCTGAACGGGTCGGCAGTTCCCCAGTACATGTCATGGTGCACCATGGGGATGAGCTGGAAGAGGGAGAGAAACTCAAGGCCCAGATTGCCTCCCAGTTCAACTGTGTTGAGCTTTATCTCACCAACTTCACTCCCGTGATGGGAGTTCATGCTGGCCCCGGGCTACTAGCTATTTCATTTTATGCTGAATGAGGAGGCTATCATGCAACAAGTCGCCATCGCCACTGACACCATAGCTTGTCTCACCAGAGAACAGATAGAGCAGTATGGGATCGAGATAGTGCCAATGAAGATGGATTTCGATGGCCACGAATATAGGGAGTATCTTGATATAAGTCCTTCTGAGGCATACCAGCTTCTGGAAAAGAACCCTGAACGCTTCTTAACTTCCGCAGCCTCCCCTCCCGAGATTCTCGAGGTTTTCCGCGAGCTAAGTAGGAGGGCTCAAAGCATCCTTTGTATCACCCTTTCCTCCAAGCTCAGCGCTCAACACAGCGCAGCCCAGTTGGCGGTAGAGCAAGCCAAACAAGAGCTTCCTCACACCATGATCGAACTCTTGGACTCAAAGAACGTTGCTGCAGCACAGGGGTTTATCGTACTGGCGGCAGCAAGGGCAGTATCTCAGGGCAAGAGCCTCCCTGAAATCATCAAAGCGGCCGAGGAGGTGAAGGGGGAAATCCGCTTAGTCATGGTTCTCGAAACCATTCGCCATGTATACCGGTCAGGACGCATACCGAAGGTTGCGGCTCAGGCAGGATCTGCCCTCAACGTCAAGCCGATACTCACCATTTCCGATGGTTTGGTCCGCTTTGCTGGCGTAACTAGAAACAAACAGCGGGGGGTGAACCGCCTCCTCCAGATGATGAGGGGTGAGGTAAGGGAACAAGCGGTGCATGTGGCAGTAGCACATGCCGATGCACCAGAAGAGGCTGAGAGGCTCAAGGAGAGGGTATCGTCGGAATTTAATTGTGCAGAACTATGGCTCAGTGAATTTAGTCCTATAATGGGATACGCTACAGGACGTGGACTGTTGGGACTCGCCTTCTACGTTGAAGGCTGACCCCCTTCACCTGTGGCGGCGTGCAGGATAATCCCCTACCAGTGAGGCAAGATGGAGCTCGCTAAAGATGTCAGGAGACTGAGAGAAAGCCTGGGCGAATTGCCTGAGCCCATGGTTAATCCAGCTTTCATTATGGTCAGTGGCCTACCAGGCACTGGGAAATCCTACTTCTGTCGAAAGCTCGCTGAGCGCCTTCCTTTCCCTATTCTCGAGAGCGACGATCTGCGCAAGGTTATCTTTCCCTCTCCAGATTATAGTCCTGAGGAAAGCAATCGTCTTTTCCAAGCCTGCCACCGCCTTATTGAAGAGCTGCTACGAACAGGGATACCCCTCATCTTCGATGCAACAAACCTAATAGAGCGCCACCGGGAGCACCTCTACCGCATTGCCGATACCTTTGGAGCAAAGCTAATTCTCGCGCGCGTGGAGGCTCCCCCAGAATTGGTGCGCCAGCGACTTAACGATCGCCCCTCCACTACCGAACGCGAGGATAAATCGGACGCCGACTGGTGGGTGTACCAGAAGATGAAATCCTCGGTGCAAAAGATCCGCCGTAACCACTTCGCCGTTGACACCTCCAGGGATATAGCTCCAGTGATCGACAAGATTGTGCGGGAGGTAAACCGCTAATGCGCAATTTCCTCCTATTGTTGCATCCCGACGCCGTTTTCGATATTATGAAGCTATAAAGAACAAGTGAGGATTGGAAATGGAGATCAAGGTCGTATCCGGTGACATAACAAAGCTCAAGGTTGATGCCATTATAGTGAACCTCTTTGAAGGGATGGAAAGTCCTGCTGGTGCCACTGGAGCGGTAGACCAGGCTCTCGGCGGTCTCATTACCCAACTCATTGCCGAAGGCGAGATCAAGGGAAAGCTCAATGAAATGACATTAGTTCACAGCATGGGGAAGATCTCGCCAGCAAGGGTGGTCGTTGCCGGCTTGGGGAAGGAAAACGAGCTAAACCTAACTAGGATTCGAGGGGTTGCTGCTGAGGCATGCCGCTTTCTCAGAAAGGTGGGGGCGAAGCGAGTGGGCACTATTGCCCACGGCGCCGGCTCAGGGGGCATCGATGTCGAACAATCGGCTCAAGCACTAACCGAGGGGGCTATCTTAGGCCTCTACACCTTCCGCAAACACCAGACTAAGGAGCCAGACCAAAAGGATGTCAATGAACTACGCATCGTGGAGATGGATAGGAAAAAGCTTCCTGAATTAAAGCGAGGGTGCGCTAGGGGGAGGATCATGGCTGAGGCCACAAACCTCGCCAGAGATATGGCCAACGAGCCGGCCAACTACATGACCCCCACCGACATGGCAGAAGTGGCAAAAAAGGTGGCACAAGACTACGGACTCGAATTTAAGGTACTGGAAAAGAAGGACATAGAGAAACTGGGAATGGGAGCCCTGCTAGGTGTTGCCCAAGGAAGCAGACAGCCGCCAAAGTTCATTATCCTTAGCTATACAGGCACCGACCCATCAAAAAACACATTAGGGCTCGTTGGCAAGGGGATAACCTTTGACTCTGGAGGGATCTCCATCAAGCCATCGGAGGGGATGGGGGACATGAAGGGGGACATGTCCGGTGGTGCCGCTGTCATCGCTGCCATGCGCGCCATAGGTGAGTTGAAGCCCAAGATCAATGTCACCGCCCTCATTCCAGCAACAGAGAACCTCCCCGATGGCGCGGCTGTGAAGCCGGGTGATATTCTCAAGGCAATGAATGGTAAGACTATCGAGATCGTAAACACCGATGCTGAGGGACGCCTCATTCTAGCCGATGCCCTCGGTTATGCTGGCAAACTAAAACTGTCTCCTCTAGTAGATGTTGCCACACTGACCGGCGCCTGTCACATCGCCTTGGGCGATGTTTGCTCCGGCGCTTTTAGTAACAATAAGGAGCTGGTGGAGAAGGTGATCAAGGCTGGCGAAGAGTCCGGCGAACGCTTCTGGCAGATGCCTATGGATGAAGACTACAAAGAGCAGAACAAGAGCGATGTCGCCGACATCAAGAATACCGGTGGCCGCTGGGGAGGAGCGATAACTGCTGCACAGTTCCTTGCCGAGTTTGTTGGGGAAACACCATGGGTTCATCTGGATATTGCCGGCACTGCCCGTACTGACAAAGAGAAAAGGTTTCTGGTACAGGGAGCAACAGGGGTCACTGTGAGAACTCTGGTCAACCTCACCCTTTCCTTGGCCCAGGAATAGCAAAAAATTTCTTATAATAAAGGAGAAGGAGAAAGAGAAGAATGAAAGTGAAGTGGCTAGGTCATGCATCTTTTCTGATCACATCCGAAGAGGGAACAAGGATCATCACAGACCCGTACGCAACAGGAATGGGGATCAGCTATGGCGAGATAAAGGAAGCTGCTGACATTGTGATGGTGAGCCATGAACACGGCGACCACAACAACACCGCTGCAGTTTCTGGAAGTCCCCAGTTGGTAAAGGAAGCCGGTGTTCAAGAAGCCAAGGGAATACAGTTCAAAGGAATTGCCTCTTTTCACGACGACGCCGATGGCAGCCAAAGGGGACCAAACACCATTTTCTGCTTCACGGTGGATGATGTAAAGCTATGCCACCTAGGTGACCTAGGACATCAGCTCAGTGAACAGCAGGTCGCCGATATCGGTGATGTGGATGTTCTCCTGATCCCCGTTGGAGGCTTCTTCACCATCGACGCTGCAGTGGCAACCGATACCACAGAAAAACTGAAACCTCGGGTGGTCATACCCATGCACTATAGTACCGCCAAGTGCGCCTACCCCATATCAGGAGTGGAGGACTTCCTTAAAGGGAAAGCCAATGTGAAGAGGATGGACGCCTCAGAGGTGGAGTTCAGTAAGAACAAACTCCCTTCACCTACAGAGATTGTAGTGCTAAAGCACGCCCTGTAATCAGTTGTTTGAGTCCCGGCTCCCAGTCGGGCTACCCATTTTCGAGGGTGGCCAGGAATACTGGTAGGCTGAGGCTCAGAGAAAAACCGACCCTGCCAATTGTATGCCGTTTGCCTCTCTAATTCGAGAATTGGAGGTGCTTTCAACTACCCATTTGCACGTAAAACAGTGTAGTCCCCGAAAGTAGGAATGAATCGGGAGGAATTGACAGTGAGGGCTGATTTCGCCGAGGTATTTGAAGAGAAAACGAAAGAGATATTCAGTTTAGAGGCTAATCGAGAGAGAGTAGCGGAGCTAACATACAGCAACTTCATAAAGTCCTTTGGCTGCTCTCAGTCTATCTTGTCCGCATTTCAACAGGTTTTGGGATTTCAGGACGACTTCTGGTTTAAGGCTGTAGGGACTCTACAAGGAAAGGGTTGTCTGGATTGACCTGCGATGCTCTGGTAACCGCCCTGCTACTCATTGGCGGGCGAGTTGGGCGCAACAAACTTGATGAAGGGATGCAAGTTATGTTGCCAGCGTTCCCCCCGTGCCAAGAGCTTACCAACTGGTTCAAACCCATGTACAAAAGCACAGTCTGCTCGGAGATCAGCGGGGTCAACTGGTTCGATATGAATGAGGTGGCAACACACTTCCTCTGCTCTAAGGCAATGGAAGCACATGGAAAAATGCGCCCAGCTAGCGGGGCGCACGTCATACAAGGTAGCGGAGATACTGAGCCAGCTATAGTCGTCTGTGCATCACCCTTGAAGGGAAAAACCCTACGCAATAGCGGGGCGCTAATACCTTTGTCCTCTATGTATTAACCACATACCAAGACCTCCTAAATCGCCAAGCGTCTTAACGCTCGTCACCACCTTCGGATATACTCCTCAGGCTTTCATATGCCTTTTTGACCTCCTTAGTCACACTCCTCCTTTGCCAATTTCACGCCTTCGGCGCCAGCTTCTTCAGAGCCTGACAGTAACTCGAGTAAGTGTTGCTATCGAAGAGAACAAAGGTCACTTCCCGGATGGATGTGACATCCTGAAGGAAGGCGACCACCGAAGCCAGAGCTACCTCTGCCGCTTCATCGACGGGATAGCCGTAGACACCAGTGCTTATCGAAGGAAATGAGATGCTGCTCAGCCCCTTTTCAGTGGCAAGCTTCAGGCTTTCACGGTACGTACTCGCCAACAGCTCAGCCTCCCCTTGAGTGCCACCACGCCAGATAGGACCGACGGTATGGATTACATATCTTGCCTTAAGGTTTCCACCTGTAGTTATGACAGCCTCGCCTGTCGGCAAGCGCCCTTGTTTGGATACGATTTGCTTGCATTCCTCCAGAATAGCTAGTCCTCCGGCTCGATGGATGGCACCGTCTACACCGCCTCCTCCCATCAGGCTTGAGTTGGCAGCATTAACAATTACATCGGTAGTTTGCCTTGTGATGTCACCTTGTACCAAGGATAGCTTTGTCTGGTTGATAATCACCTCTGCGGCCTGCTTCTCCATATCTATACCTCGAAACGTAGTTTAGAATGATCTAGCTCTGCGCCATAACGAATTCCTTCATTGCCTTGAGATAATCGTCCATGCCGACCAGGAAAATGTCATTATGGGTAGCCCCCGGTATAACCAGTAGCCGCTTATCCTTAGCGCCCGAACTCTGGTAAAGGTCTCGGCCATGCTGGAGAGGAATGAGATTATCATATTCTCCATGGATTATCAAAGTAGGGATAGTGACTGAGCGTATCCGCTCGACGTTGAAAGACAGCTTCTGACGGTTCAATCCAAGCGTCTCCACAGGAACCCCTACAAGATCAACTAACCTGCCAACACTGGCAAAGCCACTTTCAATAATCAATCCCCCCATCTCATCCTGATAGTTAAAGGCGAGTTCAATAGCTGGAGCGGCCCCCAAAGAACGCCCCATGACAAAAAGGTTCCCCGAATATCCCTCCTGCCTCAGTATACGCTTGAAGCCGTCGAATACGGGATGAGCATCCTTCATCATAGCACTAAATGTTGGCGTTCCTCCGCTTGAACCATAGCCTCTATAGTCAGCCACGAACAAGTTGATGCCAATCTGGGTAAAAAGGGGAGCGATGTGATCGTAATCGCTGGCTATCTCACCATTGCCGTGAAAAAACAGAACATTGGCTGCCTTCCCATCGGCAAAATAGAAACGGCAGGAAATGGAAATCCCCTCATCTACAGGGATGAAGTGGGTTGTGGCATCAGCCACTCTGGGCTCTGGAGAGAAATCCTTTCTTGGGTAGAAGATGAATTGCAGAATCTCAGGACGGTCAAGAAGTGTAAAATCACTCATGGAAGGACCAAGCTCTTCGTTCATTTCACCCCCTATGCTCACAGCTACAGAGACTGTCTAAAAGCTTAGCAAACACTTGTGGGCGTCTACCCACCACATTGGTTAGCCTACCCCGATCATATCGGGGTGCTCTAGGCTTGGTTGGAGCCCTTCCGCTGAAGGGCTCCAACCCACCCATAATCTTCAAACACGTTCTACTGTCCATTATAATACTTAGGGAATGGATTGTGCAGGTGAGAACCACAGGAAATTGAATTCCTTGCGAAAAGAGAGCATCTACCATTAAACTTAGCCTGGAGGTGCAAAGTGAAGCTGGTATCGGCTTGTTTGATAGGGATTAATTGTAGATATGATGGAGAGAATAGACTCAATGATAAGGTGATGAAGCTCCTTAAGCATGAGGAATTGATTCCAGTTTGCCCCGAACAGTTGGGCGGATTGCCTACTCCAAGAGAGCCCAGCGGAATATTGAATGGCAGCGGCGAGGATGTTATTGATGGGAAAAGCAAGGTCTACAACGCTATAGGTCAGGATGTAACGCAAAACTTCACAAAGGGCGCCCATGAAGTGCTGAAGATAGCAAGGTTATATGGGATAAAAGATGCCATTTTGAAACAACGAAGCCCTTCGTGTGGTTGCGGAGAGACGCAGCAGATGAGATATGAAAATGGCAAATACACAAGCAGCCTTGTTAAAGGCGATGGAGTTACCGCAGCATTGCTAAAGAGAAATAACATCAGGATAATAACAGAGGAGGATTTGTGATGTCTTTGGGTCGCTGCGATGTGGCACATTGCGTCCAAAAGGAGACTAGCCGTTCATATAGAAATACTTGGCGCAGAATCGTTAGGAGTTCGCAGCCTCGCCTGTGTGGTTGAGACCAGGGAGCGCAGGATAGTTATCGACCCCGGAGTTGCACTGGGATACAGGAGACACGGACTGTTGCCCCACCCGGTTCAGGCTGCTGCCTCAGAGGCAGTCAAAACGGCCATTGAGAGGGCGCTGGAGAGTGCAACTGACGTTGTAATTAGCCACTATCACGGCGACCATCACCCAATGGTCAACGCCAACCCCTACCAGCTTTCAGTGGAACGGGTTATCGACTCTTGCAAGGCTGCTAGATTGTGGACAAAAGGAACAAATGATCTTTCCCTCAATCAAGCCAGCAGGGCAAAGGCTTTAGCCCAGAAGCTCAACCGCGCCTTGCCCGTTGCCGAAGGGATGAGTGATGGCCCATTGAGTTTTTCTGCTTCTGTCCCCCACGGAGAACAGAGCAGACGCAATGCCACCGTTATGATGACCAGGATCGAGGATGAGGACGGTGTTTTTGTGCACGCCTCCGATATCCAAATGCTGAACGACGAGTCGATAGAGGTCATTCTCGCCTGGCAGCCAACGGTAGTGCTGGCCTCTGGACCGCCCATCTATCTGCCAATCATTACCTCAGAGATGCGAGATGGCGCATTACGGCGGGCGCTGCGACTGGCTAAGGAGGTTGATACCCTCATCCTCGACCATCATGTGATGCGTTCCAAGGTAGGGGAGAGATGGCTGAACAGTCTTTACTCGCCTAGCAAACGCAAAGTCATCTGTGCTGCCGACTTTATGGGCTGCCGCCGTAGGTTGCTTGAGGCAGAACGAGTCCAATGGTATAGGAAAGTGCCAGTGCCCGAAGGCTGGCATAAAGCATATGCCCGTGGTGAGGTGAGCACAAAGCCCTATCAGCGGTTTATTGACGCCATTTGATAGCTTTGTCTATTAAATCGTTGACGAGGCGCGGAAGTAGCGCTAATATGTGAATACCCGCTTTGGGCCGAGAAATGAAATGAACAGCGATCTCAAACCTTTACAACAGTACATCCGCGGCGTTGAAAACACTTTTGCCACAGGCATGGCTAGTGAGCATAGTTACCGACATGCTTTAAAGGCGCTCATAGAAGCGCTAGCCGAGGGTATCATTGCCACAAATGAGCCTACGCATATAGAGTGCGGCGCGCCGGACTTCGTTATCACAAAAGGGTCGGTGACTATCGGCTACATCGAAGCTAAGGACGTGGGTGAGAACCTGGATCAAGCGGAGCGTTCCGAGCAATTACGACGCTACCGTGGCTCCCTAACCAACTTAGTACTCACTGATTACCTAGAGTTCCGCTGGTACACGGATGGGGAACTCCGCGACAAGGCGCGTCTCGGCACGCTCACGAGAGAGGGAAAGATTAGGCGGGACAAGGACGGCATTGAGAAACTTGATAGACTTCTCGCCGACTTCCTCGCCCATACTGCCGAGCCGGTGGGCACGCCCAAAGAGCTTGCTGAGCGCATGGCCCGCCTCGCTCATATGATCCGCGATGTTGTTGTTACCGCTTTTAAGAAGGAGCTTGCGTCACCATCACTCCGCAATCTGCATAAGGCATTTTGCGATACACTTATCCCGAACCTGTCCGTACCAGAGTTCGCTGATATGTACGCGCAGACGGTGGCTTATGGCCTTTTTGCTGCTAGATGCAGCGATAATGGGCCAGCGCCCTTCACCAGGCAGAGCGCCCGTGACCTTGTACCGAATACCAACCCCTTCCTGCAAAAGCTGTTCTATCACGACATCGCGGGACCAGAACTTGATGACCGTATTGTTTGGCTGGTGGACGATCTTGCCCAACTACTAGGCCAGGCAGACATGTCATCTATTCTACAGGACTTTGGCAAGCGGACGGCGAAGGAAGACCCTGTGGTGCATTTCTACGAAACGTTCCTCAAAGAGTACGATCCCCAAGTCCGCCAGATGCGCGGCGTCTACTACACGCCGGAGCCGGTCGTGTCCTACATCGTGCGCTCGATTGACCACATCCTGAAGACAAGCTTTGGCAAGCCGCAGGGGCTTGCCGATGAGAAGACGCTAATCCTCGACCCAGCCACCGGCACGGCCACCTTTCTGTACATGGTGATTAACGAGATTCACCAGTCCATAGTAAACCAGGGGCAGCAGGGCCTGTGGAATGAGTACGTGGCAGACAAGCTCCTGCCCCGCATCTTTGGCTTCGAGCTGCTGATGGCTCCCTACGCTATGGCACACTTAAAGCTAGGGCTACTTCTAAAGGAAACAGGTTATCAATTTGAAAAGGAGCAACGACTGGGGATCTACCTCACCAACACCCTTGAGGAAGCCATAAAACGCTCCGAGACCCTCTTTGCCGCCTGGATAACGGAGGAGGCCAACGCCGCCGCCCGGGTAAAGAAAGACGAGCCGATAATGGTGGTGCTGGGAAATCCGCCGTATTCTGTAAGCTCCCTTAATCGTGGTGAGTGGATTGATGCGCTCCTAGAGGATTACAAGCAGGGCTTACATGAGAGGAAGCTTAACATAGATGACGACTACATCAAGTTTATACGCTTCGCCCAGTGGCGCATTGAGCAGACTGACTATGGAATCCTCGGGTTTATCACGAACAACTCATATTTAGACGGGCTGACCCATCGCCGAATGCGTGAATGTCTGCTTGAAAGCTTTTCTGAAATCTACATCCTCAACCTTCATGGCAGTTCGAGGCGAGGAGAAAAATCCCCTGAGAACATCAAGGACGAAAATGTATTCGACATACGACAGGGCGTTGCAATAGCCATCTTTGTCAAAAGCGATGCCGGTGATAGGTCAAAGTGCGTTAGGTATGCTGACCTATGGGGTCGCAGGGATGAAAAGTACCTTTTCCTTTCCCTGAACGACATTAGTACAACTGAGTGGCAAAATTTGGAGCCAGAGGCTACCCCTTATTTCTTTTTTGTGCCCAAAAAGTTGGAGTTCAAATGGGAGTTCAGCAAATGCTGGAGTCTGGCGAATATGTTCGGCACTGGCGATAGCCAAAAGGACAGGGGCAAGTTCTGGGCAAGTGGTATCAAGACAAACCGAGACGATTTGCTAGTTGACTCTGACAAGAACGCTCTCGCACGTCGAATAGAGCTATTGGCTGATACTTCTCTAAGTGACGATGAGATAAACGTAAGGTTTAGCCTTAACGAGGGCCCCTACTGGAACACCAGTCGGGAAAGACAAAAGATAAGAAATGAAGAATGGCGCCAGGAAATTACCGAGTATCTGTATCGTCCCTTCGATAGAAGATGGTTGCTATACCAACCTAATCTTATTGAAATTGGTAGAGGCGGCGCAAGCAAGTTCGTTATGTGGCATATGATGAAAGATAACCTCTCGCTATGTACAATGCGCCAGGTAGTCGGGGACACCTTTCAGCATGTATTGGTTTGCGACACGTTAAATGACATGAATGTACTAACAAGCCATCATGTCTCGCAGGTGACTTTTCCGCTTTACCTCTACCCTGCTGAAGGTGAGATGCGGTTTGAGGAAGTACACCGCCGCCCTAACCTGAAACCGGAGTTCATCAAAACCGCCTCTGATAAGCTGGAACTGAAGTTTGTAATGGATGGCAAGGGTGACCTTATGGAGACCTTTGGCCCAGAGGATGTCTTCAACTATGCCTATGCTATCTTTCACTCGCCCACATACCGCAGCCGATATACCGAGTTCCTCAAGATAGACTTCCCGCGCCTGCCTCTCACTTCGGATCGGGAGCTTTTCAAAGCGCTGGCGAAAAAGGGCGCTGAACTGGTATCCCTGCACCTCATGGAGTCCCCTCTACTTAATAACCTCATCACCAGGTATCCCGTGGCCGGCTCCAATACCGTGGACAAGGTGAGCTACGACGAGAATAACCAGCGGGTGGACATCAACAACACGCAGTATTTTGAGGGCGTACCGCAGGAGGTATGGCACTTCCACATCGGCGGTTACCATGTCTGCCACAAGTGGCTCAAGGACCGCAAGGGCAGGGCTCTAAGCTATGACGATCTCACCCACTACCAGAAGGTGATCGTGGCGCTCAAGGAGACCATCCGCCTGATGGAGGAGATAGACACCCTGATTCCGGGCTGGCCGCTGAATTAGAGGCGTGAAGCGAATAGTAATTGGCTAAAGGAGGATGAAGTGTACATTGGTTTAAACCGGGAAGGGCTAACAAAAGCAGTTCAGGCTAGCGATACCGAAATCTTGGAGGAGCTTCAGCTTGTAGCACAAGGTAAGACTACGATGTCTGCTAGTGAACAAACTATGGCTCTTTATCTCCTTCTTTCCAGAAAAACCATAGACGTAATCGTAGCTAACAATCTACGTATAGCTGACCAACTAGCTGATGCAGGTGTTGTTTTATAACTGACGTTCTTAGGGAAATCATACGGCTCATGGCAGAGATGGGCGAGCTGATTCCAGAGAATTCAATAGAGTGAGGGAAGCAATATGGACTGGTTTCAGGACATCTTAGTACCTTTACTACTTTTGCTTGTAGCCGGAATCGGTTCAGTGGTTGGTTGGTTTGTTAGATCTAAGTTTGAGGAATCACGCGCCATACAGCAAAAGCTCAACGATGAACGAAGGAAAACTTACAGTAAGATTCTATTACCGTTTATTAGTGTGTTGGCCAACATAAACCGCAAAGAAGGTCCATCTAACGCGGTTGAAGAGATAATGAAGGACTTGGCCAAATTCCAAAAGAACAGATTAAACCTTGTTTTATTCGGGTCCGATAACGTAGTTCAAGCACACAATGCATGTTGGGTGTATGCTTCCAAATTTGATGCAAACGAAAATACGGAGCAGAGGGGAGTAACGTACATGAAACTATGGGGTAAACTCCTCCTTCAAATTCGAAAAGATGTCGGCAACAAAGATACCAAACTTGATGAATATGATATGCTCAGATGGTTGATTACAGACATCGACAAGCTAGAACATATGGAGGAGTGATACAGGTAAAATGTCCTAACTGCGGGTTCGAAGATGAAGGGAATTTCTGTAGCTAATGTGGCGCCCCTCTGCTCCAATTCATCTCTCATTCTGCTGGCAATACCCCTCAGGCACTCCTCAACCCACCTCCCTTCCAGTTTGCCGTCCTCATAGAATCTTTTCGTGGGGCAAACTTCATACCATTTGCAAACTTTTCCAGCCATTTAATTCAATAATATAACAAAGAGTAAACTACCACGGGCGTTTACCCATCAATAAATCATGAGAATAGCATGTGCTAGATACCGTTCGTGGTGAGCTTGTCGAACCATGAACGGCCCTCCGAGGCCGACAGGTCGGTCCGTCTTACGGACTCCTCCGCTTTGCGAGAGTCCGATAAATCGGACGATACTTTGTTCGGAGCCGTCATACGGCCCAGGCTCGGGGCGAACGGAATAAATATATTTTCGGATTGAATGATTTATGTACTACGGCACATACTTGTTATCGCCAGAATTCACCAATTATAGGAATCGCTTCTTTGCAGCTTGGACATTTCCCCTCTGAAGTAATCCGGTATTTTGTTATGTCAAATACATAGCGCTCGATTAGAAGTTCATTACAAAATGGACAATAGGTATTCTCATAGGCATGGCCAGGCACATTGCCAGCGTAAACATACTGCAAGCCTTCCTCCTTCCCAATTCTAAAAGCCTCTTCTAAACTACTTATAGGTGTTGCTGGCACGGTAAACCTATATGCAGGATAGTACCGCGATAAATGCCACGGTGTGCCCTCCCCCAACTCATCCCTAATCCTACTGGCAATACCCCTTAGACACTCCTCATCATCATTAACACTTGGTATGACCAGGGTTGTGATTTCAATCCAAACATTGTTCTCTTTTGCCAGCTTGGCGTTATTCCAAACCTTGTCAACATCTGCCTTGCAATACCGCCTAACGGCCTCTTTATCACCCTTTATGTCAATATTCATCGCATCCAGTCCATGCTCTATCAATAACTTCAGAGCTTCAGTACTCATGTAACCGTTCGTTATATAGGTATTATAAAAGCCTTCCTGCTTTGCCAGATCAAATACGTCTAAGGAGTATTCAAACAGCAGTGTTGGCTCATTAAATGAAATAGACGTGCCTTGAAGACTGTATTGCTTTACTGCCCATACAAAATCCTCCGGGCTTACATATCGACCCTTCCCAACCTTCTCTGGATGTTTACTTATGTCTTCATTCTGACACCAAGGGCAATCGAAGTTGCAAGACCAGGTCCCAGTCGTTAGTGCTTTGCTACCAGGCCAGAAATGGAAAAGTGGCTTCTTCTCTATGGGATTGGGGCTCAGAGAGGTTAGGTCGCCATAGACCAGGGTGTGAAGTTTGCCATCTATATTTTTCCTTGTTTTGCAGAATCCCAGCTCATCCAAACCTACTTTACAATGCCTTTCACAGGTATTGCATTTGACTTTACCATCCGCGAGTTCTTCGTAGAGTAGCGCTTCTTTGATCCTAGGGTCTTCCATAGAACTCACCCAGCTTATATTTAGACAATGTTATTCCGGTGCAGGTACATAATTTGCTCGTCTCTAACCTCAAAAGTAAGTATAACATAACGCTTGGCGCCCGTTGGCAGTGACAACATGAGTTTTCTGTCAGACAATTGGTGAAATGTTCAACAGATGGCTTTGGGTAATGTCCCAATTCTCCTGTAAAAGCTCCTGGCTTGGATACCTCCGTTGCTAAGCATTCTACACTGCCACCAACTCTTTCTCAATCTTTTGGCTCTGTTCCCCAAAGACCTCTCGTCTCAGCAACTCCAACTCCCACCAGATGTCCGGGGTCATCCTGATACCCCTCCAGCTTTGAGAGGCGGTTATCAAAGTCGCATAGAGTAATCTCAGGGCAGAGCTCTCGGTAGGGAAACGAGGAATCACCTTGGTCCTGCATCTTCCCTCTTCGAACGTCCGCGCCAGAAGATTACTGGTACGAATCACCTTTCAAACAATCTTCGATCCAGTGAGCCTCCGGGAATTTCAGATAGGTAAGACATTCCTCCAAATCTTCTTCCAAGCATTCCATAGCTGAGGGATAGCGATCCCTGAAACGGGCGATAAGCCCCTGCCCCAGTCTCAGACCTTCCTCGTAGCTTGAGGCGTCCTTTCAAAGAATCTTCGATCTGCGGAAGGACCTGGTGCACGAGTTCCTTCAACTCCTTCTCAGCCTTCTTGGGCAGCTTTGAGAGAATATTCCTCATCTTGTGCGCTAGACAAGGCTGTTTTAGGGCATGGGGGAATACCTCCCTAACTGCCTTTTTCAGTCCCTTATGCTTATCGGATACTACCAAGAGAGGCTCCTCAAGTCCCCTAGCTGTCATATCATGAAGGAAACAGGTCCAGGCATCGTAGGACTCTCTGCTGCCTAAAGCCAGGTGCAGGAGCACCTTCTTGCCATTCTCCAGGATGGTGTAGGCGCACAGCCCTCCTTCCTTCTCACGTGTCCCCTGACGCAATGCCAGGTAAACAGCATCCAGAAAGAGGTAGAGCACCTTGAACCCTGATAGATCCCTCCTCCTCCAGGTATCGAAGTCCTGCTGAAGGCGGTGGGTCCTTCTAAGAAGGACTGCTCACGCTGCTTCTCGAGAGTATCCGCTGCCCAAGAGTCTCGATAAACATGTTCTCTACATCCCTGGTGGAAAGCCCTCTTACATACATCTCAGTCACCATTTGCCCTAAGACATCGGAGCCCTTTCGCAAACCCTGGGTTAGTTGTGAGTGAAAAGGTTCCTCTATGGCTCTCGTCTGGGGTAAAGCCACCTCCAATAGCCCATCAGCGGTCTTTACCCTTCCTGGCTCATAACCATTGCGCCACCCCTTCTGCCTGCGGGAACCGCGCCGGTAATGAGCCCTGCCCAGGAACTCTTCCACCCCCTGCTCTAAAGCTACCTGAAGCATGTATCTGGCTCCCAACCTGACGAAGTTATCCAGTGGGTGACCTGCTTCCTCCCATCCAGAAAGTACTTCCTCGATCTCTTGCCTCATCCTCCTTGATGGTAGTATTCTCTTCATGGCATAAGTCCTCCTTTCTGGGCCTCTTGGGCCCTGATTATTTCTTCTGGAGGTATCTTACGCCATATCTGTTTTTACAGGAAGTCTGAGACATCACCAGAACCGGCGAGTACAAGTGCTTACATTTTCCCACCATTCTTGCTAAAATGTCTTCCGTAGTTCCTCCTCACGCAATTTCGGAACAGAAAGGAGAAGGACAGAAGTAGCATATTAGCTAAAGTTTTTGGCACCTAGGAAGCAACTCAATGGTTGCAGAACGAAAAGGGAGGTTCAAAGAATGGATTTCGAACTGACTGAAGAACAAAAGATGTTCCAAACAATGGTGCGCGATTTTTGTACCAAAGAAATCGAACCCTACGCTGCTGAATGGGATGAGACCGGGGAATTCCCACACGAGACTATCAAAAAGATGGCTGATGCTGGACTGTATAGCGTTGGATTTCCTGAAGAATATGGTGGAACCCTGGATGAGGTAGCATTTGTCATAGCCTGCGAGGAGATTGCTCGTGCTTCCGCTGGCTTAAGTGTCTCATACCTATGCAGCCTTGGCTTGGGTATGTATCCCATTACTATGCACGGTTCTGAGCAGCAAAAAAGTCACTACATTCCTCGCGTAACTAAAGGAGCCACGGTTGCCTTTGGGTTAACTGAGGCAATGGCTGGCAGTGATGTTGCCGCTCTCGAAACAAAATACGCCGAAGAAGGTGATTACTTCGTTCTCGATGGCACTAAGATTTTCATAAGCAACGGTGCTGAAGCTGATTTTGTTACCACCTTTGCTACCAAGGATAAATCGCTAGGATACCGAGGCATTAGCGCTTTTGTGGTGGACAAGGGCACTCCCGGCTTCTCTATAGGCAAGATAGAAAAAAAGATGGGGCTGCACCCTGCTTCAGCGACAGAGCTGATTTTTGAGGATTGTAAAATACCCCTCACTAATATGGTAGGCGAAGAGGGAAGGGGGTTTAGAGTGGCGCTGGAAGCCATAGATGCCAGCCGAGTCACCATAGCTGCCCAGGCTGTGGGTATAGCCCAAGCAGCTTTTGATGCCGCCGTTGCCTATGCTAAGGAAAGAAAGCAATTTGGTACGGAACTCGCTCAAATGCAAGCGATTCAATGGATGATAGCTGATATGGCCACGGACATCGATGCCGCTCGGCTACTGACCTACAGGGTTGCCTGGCTAATGCAGCAAGAAGGACGTGCCTCCCTTAAGGAATCGGCTATGGCAAAACTCTTCGCCAGTGAGGCATCTCATAGGGTTTGCCACAAGGCGGTTCAGATTTTTGGTGGTTATGGCTATGTTAAGGATTTTGCCGTGGAACGGTATTATCGTGACCAGAGAATAACCGAACTTTATGAGGGAACCTCAGAAATGCAGAGGATGACAATTGCCCGCCAGGTATTAGGTGCGAGCACGCGTACTTGACAGAAAGCAACATTTGTATTTATAATGACCCATCTTTGCGTAAGAGCTACCGATGATAATTGATGTATCGCAGCTTGTTAAGGAACCTATAGGGGCAACCTGGCGTTACGGGTTCCGCGAGACTGCGAAATCGCCAATCTCCGGGGATGTCACCTTACTCCGCACTGATAAGGGGATCTTCGTTAGAGGCACCATCGAGACAACATTCAAGGCGGTTTGCAGTCGATGCCTCGTCCCCCTCGAACAACCATTGACCCTTCAGATCGAAGAAGAGTACTCAGCTCAAGCTGATGAGCGTGCTTTCATTATCAATGGGAACCAGGAGATCGACCTTAGTGAGGCGGTGCGCCAGCACCTACTTCTTGCTACACCTATGAAACCCATTTGTCGCGAGGATTGCGCTGGACTATGCCCGTCGTGCGGTCACAACCTTAATCTTGGCCCGTGCGATTGTCCACCAAGAGAAATTGACCCGAGGCTTGCTCAGCTTGCGATGCTGGTTTCTGATAAAGAAGGACAGTAGAGATATGGCGGTTCCTAAAAAGAAGACTACCAAGTCCCGTCGGGGAAACAGACGCTCTCACAGCGCTGTGACTGTGCCTGCTATCGATTATTGCCCTCAATGTCATAGTCCCAAGCTTGCTCATCACGTTTGCCTTATCTGCGGAACTTACGCAGGTAGGCAAGCTATCGAATTAAAATCAAAGAAAAGGGCATAGACTAAACAAGGAGCGGCCATTTGACTCAAACGAAATGGCCTTCGACGCAGAACACAGCCTATGTCTTCCCCGGGCAGGGTTCCCAGTGGGTAGGCATGGGACGATGTCTATATGATGCCTTCCCCCAGGCCAGGACGGCGTTCGAGGAAGCGGACGATGCGCTGGACTTCCACTTGTCCCGCCTTTGTTTTGAGGGTCCCGATGAAGAGCTCTCTCAGACAATTAATGCTCAACCAGCCATTCTTACAGTGAGCGTTGCCTGCCTCAGGGCTGCTGCGGAGGCGTCTGGAGGGCTAGTTAGTCCTGCCTTCATGGCCGGGCATAGCCTTGGAGAGTATAGCGCCTTGGTTGCCGCCGACGTGCTTGAATTCGCCGATGCGGTCCGCCTCACCAGGGAGAGGGGAAGGCTGATGCATGAGGCGGGGCAAAGAACCCCAGGGAGCATGGCTGCTATCATCGGTCTCGATGAGATCTCTATGGAAGAGATATGCCAGGAGACCGGTGTCCAGATCGCTAACTTGAACTCTCCAGGTCAGGTCGTGTTCAGCGGTCACAAGGAGGCCATTGTTCGTGCCGTAGACCTGGCAACGGCGATGGGAGCGCGCTACACAATACCCCTCAAGGTCAGTGGTGCTTTTCACTCCTCGTTGATGGAGCCCGCCGTTGAGGGAATGGCTGAGGCGATCTCACAGCTTAGCTTTCAAAACCCCAGCGTGCCCATCGTGGTGAATTGCACTGCCCAGCCCATGACCACCGCCGATGAGATTAAAGATGAGCTAATTAACCAGATCTCCAGTTGTGTTCAGTGGCAGAGGAGCGTGGAGTACATGGTGGGTGCCGGTGTTTCCACCTTCATTGAGGTCGGTCCTGGCAAGGTCTTGAGCGGGTTGATCAAAAGGATAGATAAAAATGCTCAGATCTTAAATATGGGGGATACGGGGTCTATCAGCCCCATAAAGTCTTAGGACCGATTGCTCTACACGACATTCCCCACCTCTCAACACAAGCCTCTTTTTTCTTTGGTAAGAACCGCTACTTTCTCAGCGAAAAGTATGGTCTTCCTCAATTTCATGCGTGACTCATTCTCTTTGTCGCCACACTTGTCCCGAACATGGTTGCTCGTTCCAGTAAGAGCGTTCAATTGAACACCCCTACATTCTTGTCATTGCGAGGCTTGTCCTGACCCCGATTCATCGGGGGAGGGAACTAGACGAATCAATCTAAGGGAGGTGGCAAAGGGAGCAAATCCTCCCTCCCCCTGGTGGGAGGGATCCTTCCCTGGAAGGAGAGGGAGGGGAAGCTCTGCCATCACCCTCACTCTCTGCTTTACCTCTCCTCGCCAGAGTCGAGTCTTCGACTTTCAAGGGAGAGGGGATGAGATTCTGACCCTTCACAAAGTGAAGGGTCAGAATGACAATAAGGGAGCTGGTGGAGGTATTGGGGTGCCCCCCCTAGTTATGTTTATTCCCCCTCTCCTTGAGGAGAGGGGGTAAGGTGATATAACCCCACCCGCCCAAGGGCGGGTGGGAGCAAACGCGATACAACTGAAAAAATCAACAAGGAGTCTGTTGCTCAAACCTGTTAATGATAATCTCAATCGGCGGTCTCCACCTAACACCGCAAAGATAACCTGATTAATTTTGCGGCGATTTCTGCATCATAGGCTTTAATGACGTGTTTCTTTTGTGTCTATCATCCTGCACCTGCTGGTGATATCGAGGTATAGAGGGCATGAGGGGGTGAATTTGGGGCATGGCTATTACGGAACAACTTGAGCAAGTTATGCGTTGCGCAAATCAGTCGCCATTCACTTTGTGCTGCCTTAAGGCCGCGCCGCATAAAGGTGCCACAATCACGCACAGCTTTGATCTGACCCAATACCGGCTCAACCATCTGGCTACGCAGTTTATACAAAGTGCCCCAACCTTTCGTTAAGAGCTTCCGCTCCATCCGATCACGTACCGACAACTGTTCAGGTATTCTGCCTCGTGGTGCCCCTCGCTCACGTATCGCCTTTCTTTGTTTCCAGTCCTTCGTTGTTGCTATCAAAAACTCAGGGTCCGTAGGTGATGAGCCTACTATATTATCCTCGCTCCAGTATCCGGCATCTGCCAACTCATTCCTTATCCCCTCTTCAATCCCTACTGCTTTAAGTTCTTGCTGTGCCTTCTCTGTCATTGGGTGTAATTGATGCACATCGTTCTCTTCCTGTGTCACATCGGCCGCAATGATTATCTGCCCTCTCTCCACCACTGCCTGTGCGTTGTACCCTTGAATATACCCCGCCCTTGTTTTCATGATACGGCTATCAGTGTCCGTCAGCCTTTGCCTCCTCTTGCATTACTTTGGTAAGTTCCTTCGGTTTACGCCCCCTCTTCTTATGCCCCATAGCTTCCTCTTCCAACTGGCGTTTTTCAATCTTCTCTTTCATTCTGTTGACATATCTTGTGTAAAACTCTCTCTCCATCATGGCCGTATGGCACATGTCCCAAATCGTGACCTAGTGCAATCGCTTCAATCAGGTCTTCATTTAGCCTCAAACATCTCCCAATAACTCTTCCTATTTTCGAAACAAATTGGACATGCAAAACTCGATGTGTAATATGGTCATTCTCACACAGATAAAACACTTGAGTTTTATCAATATATCTTGAATAGGCGAGAGAATGAATTATCCTATCTGTATCAGGAAAAAAGATAGGGCGTATATTCTGCCTGTCTGGTATCTCTTCTCTATGGGGGAATCTTCTCACCCCTTTGTTACTTTTGCAGGCATATCTTGAAAGGGTTCTCCCTTCTCGGCGAACATTATTCAGAACGATTTCCGAAAAAACCTTCTCTTTCCTTTTCATGTTGGTTTACCCCCTGCGAAAAATAACCTATGAAGGTCCCAGCAGAGTTTCGATATATATGACTCTGCAAATCAATTTATTGCTTATCATCTTGATGTTATTATATTTCGTACCCGACCATTAATCAACAATATATACATTAGATTAATGAACAATTTTTATAAAGTGTTGACAATTAGCGTATTCCCAAGTTGAGAATTGCTGAATAGGCTGAGATTGGTAGTTAATTGAAAATTATTGACTATTGCATAATTACTGGAACACCCCCAGATGTTTTAAAGAGCTAACCCTGCTGTTTGGAAAAAGGATCGAAGAAGATGTGTTTGCTTTCGAGTATTGCTGATAGAGGCACCGACCAAGTGGTCAAGTTGTTCG
>JAUWRG010000075.1 GCA_030610655.1 Dehalococcoidia bacterium | reverse complement strand
CCAGTCACGCATTGATGCCGGCATGAGGAATGTCTGGTCGGGTTCATAGGGGCGAAAGGTCTTGCTCATAGGCGCACCTCACTGAGATTTACTCCAATTATACCCGTTTATGCCTGCCTGAAGCTATTACTCGGACACACTTCTAGCGCTGTCTTTCAAGCACTTAGCTATTTCGGATGCTAATTGTTTTACAGGGATTTGAGTGCCATAATACTGCTAATAAAATGATACAATCAAAAAAGGCTATTCATAGGCATATATATTCTACCTGTATGTTCTTTTTATGGTAGTATTTTTTATTTTACCAACCACTTCTTAGCCTCCTTTGGTATTTATTAAGATAGGCATAATAATTAATAACATTCGAGAGGTCAGAGGTTCAAATCCTATGAGAGATAAAGCCGAGGCACGTGAGTTTGGACAGGACGTGAAAACTAACTTAAAAGGAGGCAATAATGGCTGAATTTGAGGAAATCCTTCATAAGTGCTCCGTTGAGGAATTGAGGTTTGCTGCTGAATCGAACAAGCTGCCTCGCACTGGCAGCAAGGGAGACCTAGTTTCTAGGCTGGTGTCTAGGCTAACGCCTAAGAAGATCCTGCAGAGTCTTTCCAACAAACAGCTCCAGGTAATCTTGGACCGATACAAGCTACCAAAAAGTGGTAGGAAAGACGAATTAATAGGAAGAATCCTTTCTTCTCTCAAACCACCGAAACGTGGGATTGTAAGAGCACCTGATGTATCAGTGCGTGCAGTGCAAAGGGTTGAAGAGAAAGAGACAGCATACAAAAAGGGGCATAATTTTGAAAAGCAAGTCGCAGCCTGGGCGAATAAGAAACTTAAACCAACCTCAGTCACAACCAACTTCCTAGCTAATGGCCTTAGTGTAAAGCGTCCATACGAGATCGATGTTCATGTATGCTTTAAGGGCAAAGGACTATTTGCTCAACAGTGTGACGTATGGATTGAATGTAAGGATAGGAAGTCAAGGATAAAGAGGGTAGATATTTCTAAGCTCGTTAGTAGTGCTGAAGATGTTTTTCTGACGGCTAAAGCTGGTAGGGAGAAGCTTTATTTCGACCGCCTTGTCTTTGCTTCGAAATCGGAATTTGATTCTGATGCGGTAGGATACGCAGATCAAACTGGTGTACTTTGTCTGCATTTTGATGGCAAGAAGTTCATCGAGATAAACACTCCTGATTTCGATAGAGACCCTAGCTGGCTGGAGCGCGCCAGATGATATTAGGAACCTCCACGTGTGCTCCCTAATCGGCCAACCTCCGCTTCGCTTCGTTCCATAGGGCGTCCTGCTCCTTGAGGGAAAGGCTCTCAAGTGAAATGCCCCGCTCCTGGCAGACCTCCTCCATATATGAGAAACGGCGGTAGAAGCGCTCGTTTGCCCCTCGCAGTGCCGGCTCAAGGTCAATGTCGAGCCTGCGGGCGATGTTGGCAAGGGTGAAAAGCAAGTCGCCAAACTCCCGTACCCTTTGCTGATGCCCGGTTGCCTTTTTGATCTCCGCTATCTCCTCGGCCAGCTTGTCGAGGATGTCCTCCACCTCCTCCCAGTCGAAGCCCACATGGGCGGCGCGGCGCTGCACCGCTTGTGAATACACCAGAGCAGGCATCTCTTTTGGTATGCCGCTAAGGATTGTTTCGCCTTCTTTACCCTCCTCACGTTTTATTGCGTTCCATTTTGTCAACACCTCTCCGGCAGTTTTGGCTCGGGCATCGCCGAAGACATGGGGGTGACGGCGGATTAGTTTGGAGTTGATGCCGCGAATTACGTTGTCTATATCAAAATTCCCAGTCTCGCTCGCCATCTGAGCGTGAAACACGATCTGCATCAGCAGGTCGCCCAACTCCTCACAAAGCTTGCCCATATCTCCTGCATCGAGGGCCTCTACAACCTCGTAGCTCTCCTCCAGCAGGTTGTTCTTTACCGAGAGATGGGTCTGCGCCCTATCCCAGGGGCAGCCATCAGGGCGACGCAGCTTAGCTATAATATCTACCAGGGTATCGAAGCTATCCAATTTATGCCCCTTTCTTGAAATCTCCTCGCCTGGATTATACGAGCAAAGCTCTTGGATTGACAAGTTGAAGCTTGTTTAACTACCATGAGCGCATGATAGAAAGAAAGCCCTTGAGGATTCTCGTTGCTCTTTTGGTGGTCATCTTCATCCTGTGCATTCCTGCCTTTCTGTTTAGCAGCAATCTGCGCTGGGCGGTCAATAGTGTGGGGCTCTATGAATATGGATTCAATAAATATGAGATCAGTGAAGCAACTGGCATCAGCGATGAAGATTTACGGGTGGCAGCGCGGCAATTGATTCATTATTTCAACTCGAAGGAGGAGCCGATTCAGACCACGGTCTTGACTCCGCAGGGCGATGAGCTGTTTAACCAGCGTGAGGTAGACCATCTCAAGGATGTCAAAGGTTTGATAAGACTTTATTATCATGTTCAAGTAGTCGCATTGGGCTACATTGCTGCCTTTGTTGTCGGTGGCTTCATTTGGCAGAGGAAACGGTTTTTGTCCTTGTTGCTGAGGGGGGTTGTTGGGGGCAGCATTCTTACTGTAGCCTTGCTCGTTGTTATAGGATTGGCAGCACTGGTCAACTTCGATTGGATTTTCCTCTGGTTCCACCGCCTATTCTTTACCAGCGATACGTGGGTGTTCAATCCGGCTACCGATTATTTAATCATGATGTTTCCCGCAGGCTTCTTTTATGATGCGGCGCTCTTTATTGCGGGGGCGAATGTTGCAGAGGCGCTGGTTATTGGTGGCATAGGGGGCTATTTCATGCTAAGGAGGAGGGCAAGAGGCTAACTGCCCAGGTTGCAAGTGGCGCAGCTTGTGGTGGAGCAAGCGCTGCAACTACTGCCCATGCCGGGTATAGAGCTGGACTCTCCATCGGCGCTCTTGGACGAGGCGGAGAAGGCTGAAAGGAGCTTCCTGGCAGTCGTATTACAGGTGGGGCAGGAAGCCGCTTCATCAGCTTGGCTGAAGGAACGCCGCAACTCAAACCGGCAGTTGCAACTGGGGCACATATATTCGTAGATAGGCATTACACTTATATTGTATTCCATAGGTCGAAAGTAGTCAATCTCAATTTGAAACTTACATCATAGACCCGCCCTGAGATTGCTTCGTTGCTGGCGCGCCTCGCAATGACAAGCGAAGTAAGGGGCATCCCAGGCCCCCGCCAGCTTTTTATTGTCATTCTGACCCTGAACCCTTCACTTACTGTTATTCTGGGCCTGACCTCTTACCTTTGGTGTCATTCTGAGCCCATTCGGCTTCGCTCAGGGCAGGCTCCGCGAAGAATCTCGGTGGGGGGGAGATTCTTCGGTCACTCCGCTCCCTCAGAATGACATTATGTGCACCCCCTGTAATTTGTGGCGTAGGGGCGTTCAGCTGAACGCCCCTACATAGTTATGGACACGTAGTAGGGTGGGTTCCATTTCATTTCACCCACCCTACTTCTTCATACCAGCCCAGCAATTCTCGTAGTTGCTCCGACTTGTCGGAACACGATTGGCCCAATCCTTCAAAGAAGGATGGGCAACTAAACTCCATATTACCTCGCGCGGTTTCACGGCATATTATTGACTTTGCTGTGTTGGAATGTTAGCATTATTTATCTCATACGTGCCTAATTTGGATTCAGTGGCCATTCGGGAGAAGGAGGGTAAGGATGGATAAGGATAATCTGGCAGAAATAGAGAATAGGAAGAAAAATTGGGAGGAGGTAACGCTGCAGAAAACGCTGGGGCGCTACCGTCTGCAACAGAGCCCCACCAGATTCTATACTCCCTTGGATGTTAAGGACCATGACTTTCTGGAGAAGGTGGGCTTCCCGGGGGAATATCCCTATACTGCCGGAACGTACCCTAGCACGGTATTTCCTCTTATGCGTCTGCGGGCGAGGGGTCAAGCCGAGGCAGTGGATGTAAGAAGGGCAGGGATGTATTCCGGGTATGGTACAGCAGAGGATAGCCGAGATTTCTATATAGCGATGCAGGCTCGGGGCTGGACTGGTGGGCCAAATATAGCCTTTGACCTTCCTACCCAGTGCGGCTATGATTCCGATGATGCTATGGCACGGGGCGAGGTGGGCCGGGTTGGGGTAGCGATAGATACCCTACGTGACTTCGAGGTACTCTATGAAGCCTTCACCGGTGACAGGGACTTAGATAAGATTGGCTCCAACTTCACCATAAATGCACCAGCCAACATAATTTTGGCGATGTATTTCGTTCTGGCAGAGAAGCGTGGCATCGCGGTGGACAAGCTGGTCGGTACTCCTCAGAATGACATCCTGAAAGAGATTGTGGCCCGAGGGACGTACGTATTTCCCGTCAAGCCCTCAATGCGGATGACCCGGGACACCATTGTTTTTTGTACGGAGAATGCAACTCAGGTAAACCCTGTCAGCATTTGTGGTTATCACATGCGTGAGGCGGGCGCAACTGCTGCACAGACACTGGCTTTCAACCTGTCGAATGCGATTGCCTATTTCCAGTTGGGCGTTGACGCTGGGCTGGATGTGGACAAGTTTGCGCGTCAGATGACGTTCTTGACGCTGGGTGGCAGCATGGACTTCTATACCGAGATAGCCGTGCGGAGAGCAGAGCGACGCATGTACGCTCACATAATGAGGGAGAGGTTTGGGGCAAAGAATCCTAGAAGCTGGATAATACCCCAGTGGGGGTATTTGCTGCCGGCCTCCGCTGAAACGGCACAGCGACCATTGAACAACTTGACCCGCGTCGTTATTGGAGCAATGGCCTCTGCCATGGCGGGGTATGGTCCTGCGCCCTATCCCCCATATGATGAGGCGTTGAGATTGGGCTGGAGCCTGGAGGCTCAGCAACTGTCCGAAGATGCTATGAGGATCCTGATCTGTGAGGCTGGGATATGTGACGTGCTCGACCCGTTTGCCGGTTCCTACTTCATGGAGTCGCTCACCGATCAGATTGAGGAGGAAGCGTGGGAGATCATCAACAAGATCGATGAAATGGGTGGTGCTGTGGCTGCCATTGAGAAAGGATATTATCAGCGTGAGATCGCCAGGAGTGCCTACGAGTTTCAGAAGGGAATTGAGACCGGGCTAAATGTCGTAGTCGGGGTGAATGCCTTCTTGGGTGAGAACGAGCTTGAGGTGACGACAGGCAGGCTGGTGGCATATCCCTACGATCCTAAGAAGAGGGAAGAGGCGGAGCAAAGGCAGTTGGACAATCTGGCCAAGGTGAAGAAGGAAAGGGACAATGAGGCGGTGAAAGCCAGCCTAGAGCGATTGAAGGAAGCCGCTCAGGATGAAAGCATAAATCTCATTCCTCCTCTTATGGAGTGTGTCAGGCTATATGCAACGGAGGGGGAGATGTGCAGCGTCTTGAAGGTGGTGTTTGGAGAGCATAAGGCCTATGGTGCTGTTTAGGAAAGGGGAGGTCAAAGAGAGCCATTGAGGAGGCACTGTGTCTTGCTGTCTGAGGGGCGGCGTGGCCCATTTATGGCATGGACATCTATTGTGTCGGTGATCGCAGGTTGTGCACTGTAGTTTCTGCGTCATATCCCCAAGCCTTGTAGCGTATCACGTGTTGCGTCAATAGAAACTGTTACCCTTCCGCGGAAGGGGCATCGTTGCATCATAAATAAGGGTTACCGAACTACCGTGATGTCTAGAGCTTTGGCTTGCTGCGTAGGGCATTCTGCCATCCTTCAGTTGAAGGACAGGATTCAGGCCAAGGTATATTGCTGTCAACTCCTGTTGCTTAGCCTCGGTAAGGACACCAGCTTCATCACTGGCTGAAAGAAATTCACGTAGGGACGGAGGAGCTCATAGACCCGATTCAGTTCCTCTAAAGATGCTCGGGAGTTGTAGCGATCGTAGCCTACCAGCCGCCGCACCACCGACCAGTTCTTTTGCTCCACATGACAGCTATCGTTCTTCTTGTAGGAGCGAGAGCGGGTAAAGGTGATGCCCTCCCGGCGGCAATTAGGTATAGAGGTGCTGGTTGATGGGCCGACAGGTCGGCCGACACTTCGGCCAATTCACCACCATTGTCCGAGTCCAGCCCCAGCAGAGGGAAGGGCCTCATCAGGTGTACCGCAGCACCGACACGCTGCTGGCCTTTCCCCCACACCCCTATGCACTCCGACCAGCCGCTGGCTACGTCCATCGTAGACAGAGTGGTCAAGTAGAAACCCTCGGTAATCTCGCCGCAGTGATGTACCAGGTCAACTTCCACAAAGCCAGGGCGATCTTCCTGCCAGTCGGCGAAGGTGCGGATGGGGATGGGCCTCTTAAGCGAGCTCCCTAGCTTGGTAGTGGTAAAGGGACGGCGTCCTCCAAGCCGCCGCCACGGGTGCAGCAGCCGGTCGATAGTGGCAGGGCTCATCCGACAAAGTTGGGCTTCAACCTCAGCGGTCATAGTTATCTCACCGTGTCTCCTTAGAATGTCGACCAGTTCCGGCAGGAAAGGCTGTAAGCGCTTGGAACACAGGCGGTCGGTGGCTTCCCAGGCCAGCTTAAGCGCCTCAGTTACCTCAGGACCATAACGTCTAGGGCGTCCCCGACGCTTGACCGACCAGGGTGACTTGCCTCAACGCAGCAAGCATACTGCTGCCTTACGATGGTAGCCTGTAACCTGGGTGAACTCGTCCAGAATCAGTCCTTTCTCTTTCTTCGCTGCTCCAAGGTAGCGACCTCGTACCGCCTCGGTGTCCTTCTGTGGAAGGATTGCTGCCTCGTGTCATGCTCCCCTCCCTTGGGTAACATTATTTTTGAGTCAACAATACCACATTCGGTAACAATAAGTATAACCTAACTTCTACAGTTTGTCAGAAAAACAGAGGCTTTTGAATGGGGATTGAGGGCATACGAAATCTTTGGCACCACACATCAGGCAGGTCGCACCCTTCCGCCGAAGGACTGGTATGGCTACACCCACCGCCTGAAGCACCTTCCCCGCTACACCCTGGAGAGGAGTTCGTAGAA
>JAUWRG010000088.1 GCA_030610655.1 Dehalococcoidia bacterium | reverse complement strand
GTACTCCCCGCTGTCAACTCCGCTCTTGATTAACCAGGAGAAGGTGAAGGTAGCCTGTGACGTTCCACTGAGATCGATAGCATCCTTCATGGTCAGGGTGGCATCTTTCGCCCAACCGTCAACCTCGGCGGAGTGAGAGCCTTCCACTGCCCGCTGGGTGGAGCAGAGGGCATAATACAAAGAACCTTTAGCCTGGCGTTCAGCCTTCAACCTTAGGTGTGCTTCCTGGCCAATACCGGGGGATAAGCGCACGGTGAGTGTGAGTCAGACTCCACCGCATATCTCGGAAGCTTGTGCTTGATTTGCCGCGTGAACTTAAGGTAAGTGTGAATGAAGCAGCATAAAAAGCGCCGTCATCAAAGGATAGGGGGAACATCACACTCTTAGCAAGATCAGCAGGAGTATCACTTTTTCGTGGACTTGTTCTGGCAAAATGCGCTCCTACTTTGTCTCGCCACAGCTTAACTGGGGGTATAACTTTCTTAAGGTAGTCTGTAGCCTTACTTGAGTCCTGGTCATAAGCAAGCCAGCCAACCATTCTTACATAGTTACACACCGTCACTGCGTACCAGTGGAAAGCACACGCCACAAGATCCTGCGGAATTTCTTTAAGTTCGGGAGCGTTACCAAAAATGAAACCCTGTTTATCATTCCCCACACCCTCAGTTATTTTGGCTTCCATATTCCGCACTTGGTAATAGAGGAACCAAAGACCTCGGGCAAGATAATCTAGTGAACGAAGCTCATTGAAGTATTTTTCTGCTTTGTTCTCTGGCAGATGAAGATTGTCAATATGGTCAATAACCATATTTGTTAGACGCACGAGTCGTCACGTTCCGGTTTCCCTGCTCCAAATACGTGATGCAATAGCCTTGAACTTGGTGACGCTCAGAGCCTCCCTTTCATTTCTCGCCTTGGAACCTGGCTTTATCAACTCGCGTTCAATATTCGTTCCCGTCGCTTCGTAGATTTCTAAGGGTTCAAAATCGGCATTCATCAAAACGAGGATTACTGTATCCCATTCGTGTTCCAATTTGATACGCCCCACCCGTTGACTCACGCTTGCACTTGGAAGAACGCACCGGGCTTTTATCTGGATTCGGTGCCCGTCACGGGCAACGGCATCATATCCTGGGTGTCTTGCCTCAGTAAGTTTGAGGCCGAGCAGATCCGCTGCAATGAATCCGCCAACCTCTCCGGTGATACCAAGAGGCTTACCTGTGAGTTGGCGATACTGCTTTGCTACCTTCTTTGCCCGTTGAATCACACCTTTCAAGGCGACGAGATCTATAGACTCTGACATGATTACTTTGGTGATCCTTTTGGGGCATAACGGCTTGTTGGTCTATTCTAAACTATTACTAAGCTTTTGCCAAATCTTACAATCAGTGGAGCTGGCGGGATTCGAACCCGCTACCTCTTGACTGCCAGTCAAGCACTCTCCCAATTGAGCTACAGCCCCGAAACTACGCCTTAGTTTAGCATAAGGACTCAGGTGATTCAAGACAAGCTGTGCTTGACTTAAGCTATGAGGTTTGCTAGAATCTCACCAGAGATAATGAGAGGGGCGGTTAGCTCAGTTGGTAAGAGTGCTGCGTTGACATCGCAGAGGTCACTGGTTCAAGTCCAGTACCGCCCACCATGCTTTTGATTCGCAATTTTCAATAAAGCCTCTGTCTCAGTAGGGATGGAGGTTCTTATTTTGACAGTTGAAGGAGACGATGGCTACTGGCAGTGACAGCGCCCAGGGCGAAAAGATACAGCGAATAAGGCACTCAGCTTCTCACGTTATGGCTGAGGCAGTTCAGTCATTATTCCCTGATGTTAAATTCGGCATCGGGCCAGTCATTGAGGATGGCTTCTACTATGACTTCGACCTTCCGCGCACTCTTACTCCAGATGATATCCCTATTATCGAGGCGAAAATGGCCGAGAGCATCGCCTCAGATATCCCCTTCTTTGTGGAGGAGGTGGACAAGGAGGAGGCAAGGCGCATCTTTGTGCAACAGCCCTACAAACTGGAACTCATCGACGAAATCCCCGATGAGAAGGTGACCATATATCGCCAGGGCTCATTCACCGACCTATGCAAAGGACCCCATGTGAACTCCACAGGGGAGATCAAGGTCTGCAAGCTACTCAACATCGCCGGAGCCTACTGGCGAGGCGATGAGAAACGCCCCATGCTTCAGAGAATCTATGGCGTCGCGTTCGAGAGCGAGGAAGAGCTAGCAAAACATCTAGAAAATCTTGCTGAGGCGGCAAGGCGAGACCATAGAAAGCTGGGGGTGGAACTTGACCTTTTCAGCTTTCACGAAGAGGCAGGGCCGGGGCTGGTACACTGGCATCCCAAGGGGGCGGTTGTTCGTCGCAGCATTGAAGATTTCTGGATCGAGGAGCACCTTGAAAGGGGATATGATATCGTTTATACCCCTCACATCGCTAAGATCGACCTGTGGAAAACGAGCGGGCATTGGGAGCTTTATCAGGAGCACCTGTACTCCCCTATGAATGTCGAGGGTCAGGAGTATCTCATCAAGCCGATGAATTGTCCCGCCCATATACTGATGTATAAAACGAAGATCCGAAGCTATCGCGAGCTTCCCCTCAGGTGGGCGGAGTTGGGGACAGTCTACCGCTATGAGCGCTCCGGTGTGCTTCATGGTTTGACCAGGGTGCGGGGCTTCACTCAGGACGACGCCCATATCTTCTGCCGCCCTGACCAATTAGAAGATGAGGTGGTTGGGGTAGTCGAGTTCGCCCTTTTCATGATGCGCACTTTCGGCTTTGAGGAATACGAGGTGCTACTCTCCACACGGCCGGATAAGTACGCCGGTACACTGGAGATGTGGGATGAGGCTACACAGACCCTCGAGAGGGCGCTCAAACGCCTCAGGATCTCCTATAGAGTAGACCCGGGGGAGGGAGTTTTCTACGGTCCCAAGATCGATATTGGTCTGAAAGATGCCTTGGGAAGAGCATGGCAAGGCCCCACCACGCAGGTCGATTTTAACCTTCCACAGCGGTTTGAAGTGACCTACGTGGATATGGATGGGGCAGAGCATACCGTAGTCATGGTACACCGCACCGTTCTGGGCAGTATGGAGCGGTTCTTTGGTTGCCTTATCGAGCACTACGCTGGCGCCTTTCCTGTTTGGCTAGCGCCGGTTCAGGCGATAGTGATCCCCATAGCAGATCGGCACCTCGACTACTCCCTTCAGGTAGGGATGAGCTTAAAGGCCAGTGGGATACGCTGTCAGGCAGATACCCGCTCCGAGAGGATGAACCTCAAAATCCGCCAGGCACAACTTCAGAAGATCCCCTACATGTTGATTGTAGGCGATAAAGAGGTGGAGAACGCTACGATCTCGGTTAGGCTCCGAGGCGGTGAGGAGCTCGGGGAGCAAACCATGGAAGCCTTTAAGGCTATAGCCAGAAAAGCTATAGATGAGAAAGCATCTTGATTTTTTTGGAGAGACATAGTATATTGCCAGCCTCAAGGTGTTGTCAGGGGGGTGACGAAACATAATTAAATACTACCGCGTCAATGAAAGGATTGTCGCCAAAGAGGTACGCCTCATCAGCGAGACGGGTGAGCAGTTGGGCGTTATGCCTGTTGCTAAGGCGCTCGGGCTGGCCAGAGAGCGAGGTTACGACCTGGTGGAGGTCGCCCGTCAAATTGACCCCCCTGTATGTCGCCTCATCGACTATGGCAAATTCAAATACGAGCAGACAAAGAAGGAGCACGAGGCCAGGAAGAAGCAGAAGTCCGTTTACCTCAGAGAGGTCCGGTTCAGACCCAAGATCGGCAAGCATGACATCGAATTCAAGATGAGGATCATCAAGAAGCTGCTGGCCGAAGGGGATAAGGTAAAGGTCTCAGTGCTCTTTAGGGGTCGTGAAATCACCCACCCCCATCTCGGCAAGGAGATGCTGGACAACGTTGCCAGCGAGTTGAGGGAGGTGGCCACGGTCGAAAAAGCTCCAGAGATGGACGCCAGGCGTATGATAATGATCCTCACCCCAGCCAAGCAGCCTAAAGTTGAAAAGAGGTCCGATGATGCCCAAATTGAAGACTCATAAGGGAGCAAAGCGGCGCTTCCATGTTACAGGCACCGGCAAGATATTGCGCATGAAGGGTGGCAAGAGCCATCTGAGGAGGAAGAAGCCAGGAAGAGTGACAAGGCTTTATGATAAGAAGCTGCCGGTACATTCAACCGATAAGACCCGGATAAAGAGGCTCATTCCCTATTCCTAAAGGAGGACCATTTGACCCGTATAAAAAGTGGGGTAACAACTCGCCGTCGTCATAAGAAGGTGCTGAACCTGACCAAGGGACAGCGCGGGGTAAGGCACTCCCACTATCGTGTCGCCCATGAAGCGATGATGAAGTCACTTAGCTACTCTTACCGCCATCGCCGTGAACGGAAGGGTGATTTCAGAAGGCTGTGGATTATTCGCATCAATGCCGCCGCCAGGCAGGCAGGGCTCTCATATAGCAGTTTTATGTACGGACTGAAGAAGGCAGGTGTTGAGGTCGACCGCAAGATGCTGGCTGACATAGCGGTGAGGGACCCTGATGTATTCTCTGAACTTGTGACCATTGCCAAGGGTAGCTCCGAAGCCTAGTTTTTT
>JAUWRG010000041.1 GCA_030610655.1 Dehalococcoidia bacterium | reverse complement strand
ATGTCCCCCCTATCGAGGAATTCTGCGACGGGAAACTGAATATCTTGTTCGTGGGTCGACTGGAGAAACGTAAAGGCCTGAAGTATCTCTTGGGTGCCTATAAGGAGGTAAAGGGAAAGCTGCCCGACACACGGCTCATTGTGGTAGGACCTGGGGAGCGGCGAGAATATGAAGGGCTGGTGAAGAAAATGAACCTAGAGGATGTGACCTTCATCGGTTACGTATCCTATGAAGACCTCCCCAGATATTACAAGACGGCTGACGTTTTCTGCGCTCCGGCCACCCGGGAAGAGAGCTTAGGTATCGTTCTTTTGGAGGCTATGGCTGCGTCAAGGCCTATCGTTGCTTCAGCGAACGAAGGCTATGTTAGCGTAATGAGCCCCGGGGTCGAGGGGCTACTGGTGCCACCCAAGGATGAAAACGCTATTGCTAGCGCCCTTACTACGGTCCTTGGTGATGAATCCTTGCGCCAAGAGATGGGCGCTAGAGGAAGGCTGAACGCAGAGAAATACAGTTGGCAGAACATTGCCCAAAGAGTAATGGACTACTATGGTAGCTTGATCGCTAAGCATAGCGCCTGAGCGGTGGAAACAAGTCTAACGAACTGCAGTATGGAGGGATCTGACTATTATGTGGAAAGATATTCTCCGACCTTCTGAAATCAGCGACAGAGCGCACCACCTTGCTGATCCTCTAGGTCGGATATTGGCCAAAACGAGAATCCCTCCTAATGCTGTAACCATATTGGGCTTTCTGCTAATCATCGTTGTAGCCTGGGTCTTGTCTGAAGGGCACTTCTTTATCGGCGGCTTCTTGGTGCTCATTGTCAGTTGCTCCGATTTCATCGATGGGGCGATGGCCAGGGCTATGGGGAAGGCCACAAGATTTGGTGCCCTGTTGGACTCCAGCCTAGACCGTTACTCTGAGGCGGCACTACTTTTCGGGCTTTTCTGGTTTTATGCCCACGAACAGGCCACTACGCAGATGATCCTCATATTTGCTACCATAGTAGGCTCGCTAATCGTGAGCTATGTGAGGGCGAGGGCGGAGGGGTTGGGACTGGATGCCGAGGTGGGGATTATGAGGAGGACGTTGAGGATTATTACCCTATCACTTGGACTTATACTGAGCCCCATCGAACCTGCCCTCCTGGTGATACTGTGGATACTGGCGATATCAACCAACTTGACGGCGTTATATCGCCTGTTTCACGTGTGGCGGGTCAGTATAAAGGAGCCTCCACAGACTAGAGGCAAGCGGGAGTGAGGTGCTAGCCTATACTACGGAGCGCAGCAAGCGGCGGAGCATGAGATAGATGATGACAGCCCACAGGATTGCCACTACAACAATTAGAGCGATGAAGTATGAAGAAATGCCCGAACCCTCATCATCCGGGGTTGGCTGGGGCCCAAGACCAAGGCCTTCACGCCACGCGGTATTGAGACCATCCATGTCAAAGCCGTAAACCTCGAGTAGGGCATCGTCGTAGGTGCTTCCCTCTTGAAACACATTCAGCAGCTCTAATATCTTATGTCTGCCATAGTTATCGAGGAGGAACTGCACTACGCTGTAGCTTTCGGCATAGCATAGCGCCGCCTCATTTGGGTCGGTGGGAAAGCTGCTGGAGATGCTGCGCACTGAGAAAAGCGTGTCATTGGTAACCGCCTTATCAAGCTCCTTTTGGAGGTCTGACCGCAACTTTCCCTCAGCATCCATTGCCAAACCTTCATCCAGCCATGTAGGGAGTTCACCATAGGGGCCAAAGACGGCCTGATGAACCACTAAGTGACCTAGTTCGTGGGCAATAGCCCTCTTACCCCATTCCAGATCATCCGGAGAAATCCCGATGGCTATGATGCCATAATCGAAAAAGGCAACACCTCCAGTCCATTCCTGAGGATATACCAAAGCGCCCTGGAGGTCCGGTGAACTGGCGTAAATGTAGAGCCTTGCTGGCTGCTCCAGGGAAACCCCGATGTCATCGGCCAGCCGCCCCAGCGCTTCATTGGCAGCATCCGAGAGTTCTTGGGCAAATGAGGAGTCGCCTTCATACCAGAAGAGGGTTATGCCACCGCTGGTCAAGCTGTTCCAGTCATAACGCAGGTCATTGAATTTGACGCTGGCTGGTAAGGTCTCAGTCCGCTGGCCATCGAAATCCTCAATCAGCCACCAGTACTCCACCTCAGCCCCCGGCGGAAGCCCACCGGTCTCCAGCATATTCCACGTCCAGGTTGCAGTCACCGTCTGGCCTTGGATGAAATCAACGTCAACTCGACAACTAACCGGAACCAAGCTCGACCTGCTCACCCTGTATTCCAAATCAATGTCTTTAATCTCAGTGGCAGCCTCTACCTCTAAGGCGAAAACGATCGCTTGAGGAAATTGAGCCTGAGCATCGCTGGATATAACAGTGACCCCGTCCTCGGCTAGGGCTACAGTGGGAAATGCAGCAAGCAGAACGAGGGTTAGGATGAGCAGAAGGCAAGGCCTCTTCATCTCGTGTCACCGATGGTGGATTTCAAATATGCCTTGATGAACTCGTCCAGCTCCCCGTCGAGCACTGAGGTAGGGTCGCTGGTTTCATAGTTTGTGCGATGGTCCTTTACCATCTTATACGGGTGCAGGACATAGCTTCTGATCTGGTTACCCCATCCTGCGGCGATGTGCTCGCCCTTGAGCTTGGCCTGCTCGTCTGCCCTCTTGGCAAGCTCAAGTTCCAAGAGGCGAGATTGGAGAACCTTCAGCGCCGTCTCCCTATTCTGGTATTGAGAGCGCTCGTTCTGGCAAGTAACAACCAGCCCCGTGGGAAGATGGGTTATGCGAACGGCAGTACTGGTCTTCTGCATATGCTGGCCCCCAGGGCCGCTAGCCCTGAAGAAATCAATTCTCAGATCATCGGGGTCTATCTTGACATCGACATCTCGTGTCGCCTCAGGCAAAACCTCTACCAGTGCAAAGGAAGTGTGGCGTAAATGAGACGCATCGAATGGTGAGATACGCACCAGGCGGTGCACACCACGCTCTGACTTCAGGTAACCATATGCGTACTGACCAATGACCTCGATAAGAGCGCTTTTTACTCCCGCCTCCTCTCCGCGGGAGACCTCGACTACTTCAGCGCGATAGCCACGACGCTCCGCCCACCTGAGATACATTCTGAGAAGCATCTCAGCCCAGTCCTGAGCCTCAACGCCTCCAGCGCCAGCGTGAACAGCGAGGAAGGCGTTCCTGTTCTCGTACTCGCCACTGAGCAGCAAGCTGAACTCCAGCTCCTCAAACTCAGTGGAAGCCTTATCTATACCAGAGTCGATTTCCTCTGCCCAGGAAAGTTCCTCCTCCTCGATAGCTAAATCAACTAACTCGGCAAGCTCAGCAACCTTTCCCTCTAAGTTGCGCCACCTGTCCACCTCCCCCTTTAGTCCCGCGAGGCGGCGCATCACCTGCTGCGCCCGCCCTTGATCACTCCAGAAGTCGGGCTGTGACGACTCCTTCTCTATTTCATCGATCTCCCTTTCTTTAGCTACGATGTCAAAGACGCACCATTACATGGGAGATGCGGTCCCTCAGGTCTTCCAGCCTCTTCCTTTGTTCCTGCATTCTTGCTCCTTTTGATTTATAGGGGCAGTCTTCCCTGCTCTTCTTTTTGACGGCGAATGCAACTTGCCTGCGGCAGCTAGGTGAGCGAGGCGAGTTGTCTCGGGGAGGCGATAGCCGTTGCAGCAGGCCATCACCCAGCATAGCGCCGCCTCAAGGTCAACCTTATGCCCGATGGAAACATATACTGGCTTTACACTCCGCTTCGTTCTCAGTGCTGCCCCGACAACCTCATCGCCATCTAAGAGGAGGGCACGAGCGCCGGGCTCTTCCCCCAAATCGCCATGCCGACCACATAAGATTGACTTGGCACACCCTATAGTGGGCACATCCAGGAAAAGCCCCAGATGAGAGGCGAGCCCCAATCTTCTCGGATGGGCGATGCCATGTGCATCAGCGATAAAAAGGTCCGGGATCAGAGTAAGTCTTTCACAAGCCGCCAGAACCAGAGGGATCTCTCGAAACGACAAAAACCCAGGTACATAGGGGAATTCGACCCTCCCTTCGACTACGCTCCTCTCGACAAGCACAAGGTCGGGGAAACGCAGAACAATCACTGCTGCCTTTGCCATCCCTCTCTCGTCCTCATGAGAGATGTCCGCGCCTGCAATGAGACGAGGGACACCGATCTCGCTCTTCCTCACTACTTGAGAGGCAAGCGAACGCTGAATCTCCCGAGCTTCAGCGGTACTTACATGCCAGCTATGAAGGTTGCGCCATTTCACATTACTAAATTATATCCCGGTGAATATCCCGTGACAACCCAAACCATTGACACCAGAGGCTTTATCACCCATAATAACAACGTCAAACGGCACCATTAAGGGAGTACACAGATGGTAAAGATCCGATTAGCTCGTGTTGGAAGGAAGAAGAAGCCTAGCTACCGAGTAGTTGTCGCCGATGTTCGAGCTCCACGTGATGGCTCATTTATTGAAATCATCGGACACTACGATCCACTCACTGATCCGCCTACCGTTGTAGTCGACGAAGAGAAGGCACTGAAATGGCTTCGCCAAGGGGCCCAACCCACAGAACCCGTGGCTCGCTTGCTAGATAAGCTCGGCATCTTGGAAAGGCTTAAAACAGAGTCCGCTGCATAGCATTCTTCAGAGAAAGGATTCAAAATCTAAACTAGGGGAGAATAAATGAAAGAGCTTATCGAATACATCGCAAAAGCCATAGTCAATAATCCAGACAAGGTGATGGTAACCGAGGAGCGAAACGACGAGAGAGTGTTTCTTAAGCTTCAAGTCGATGAGGAAGATATGGGCAGGGTGATCGGCAAGCAAGGACGAGTAGCCCAGTCAATGCGCACTCTGCTCAGGGTGCTAGCAGCGAAGCAAGGCATTCGAGTAGACCTTGACATAGTCTAGCGAGAGCCATGGATTCTGATTCCATTGTGGTTGGTAGGGTGGTTGCCCCTTGGGGGGTAAAGGGAGAGATGAAAGTGGAGGTGATGACCGATTTCCCCGACCGATTCTCTCCTGAAGAAGAGGTTTACATTGATGGGTGCCCTGCGGCTATCGAAAGGAGCAGGTGGCATAAGGGGATGATAATCCTTAAGCTTGCGAAAATCGATAGCGTAGAGGCAGTGGAGGAGATTCGCGGACAATTCATGGAGGTACCGAGGGGGCAAGTTCGCCCCCTGTCACAGAACGAGTATTATCAGTTTCAAGTTGTGGGGTTGGAGGTCTGGACCACCGATGGGGAGTTCTTAGGACGCATCACCCAGATACTGCCTACCGGGAATAACGATGTTTATGTGGTGCGTTCCGAAAACAGGGAGATACTCATACCCGCCATTGATGATGTGGTGAAATCGGTGGACCTGGAGCAGGGACGTATTGTTATTGAAGTAATCAAGGGTTTGCTTCAGGGGCAGGCCTGAACCTGGAGTAGGAAAAGAAGGTTACTCTTACATCAATCGCTGCTTTTGATCTATTGCCTCTCTATTCTCGGTGGACCAGGTCTCTTTTTCCTTCTCTCTGCAATCTTAATGCGAGCCAGAGCGCGGCGCAATGCCGCTTCGGCGACGGCAAGGTCCATTTCTGGGAGGCGTTCTTTAATCTGCTCCTCTGCGCGGCGCTTCGCCTCCTCGGCGCGGGCGATATCAATTTCCTCAGCCCGCTCAGCAACATCGGCGAGAAGCGTCACCCGATTTTGCATCACCTCAAGGAAGCCACCGCTAACAAACATCTCCGTCTCTTCCCCTTCCTTCCTCACCACCAGCTCACCAGGCTGAAGCATGGTCAAGAGCGAGGCATGATTGGGGAGGATGCCCAGTTGCCCCTCAACACCCGGGGCGATAACAACGTCCACCTCATCCGAGTAGACCATTCGCTCGGCAGTCACGATCTCAAACTTTAGTTTGGGCAACTGTGCCTCCTTCTATGCTTCCAGCTCCTTCGCCTTCTCTACCGCCTCATCGATGGTGCCTATCATGTAGAAGGCCTGCTCAGGGAGGTCATCGTGCTGACCTTCAAGGATTTCCTTAAAACCACGCACTGTCTCCTTCACTGCGACATAACGCCCTGGCATTCCGGTGAAAGCTTCAGCAACGAACATGGGCTGAGAGAGGAAGCGCTGTATCTTACGGGCTCGGGCCACAATGAGTTTGTCCTCCTCGGCAAGTTCCTCGATGCCCAGTATGGCGATGATGTCCTGCAGATCCTTGTAGCGCTGGAGCACCCGCTGGATCCCGCGTGCCACCTCGTAGTGCTCCTGACCAACGATGCGAGGATCGAGGATGCGCGAGGTTGATGTCAGGGGGTCGACAGCGGGGTATAGCCCCTGTTCAGCGATGGAACGCTCAAGGGCGACAACGGCGTCGAGGTGACCGAAGACGGTAGTCACACCGGGGTCGGTGTAATCGTCGGCAGGGACGTAGATCGCCTGGAAGGAGGTGATGGAGCCCCGCTTGGTGGAGGTGATCCTCTCCTCCAGATCGCCCATCTCGGTAGCCATCGTAGGTTGATAGCCCACCGCTGAGGGCATACGACCAAGAAGCGACGAAACCTCCATGCCGGCCATGATATAGCGGTAGATATTGTCAATGAAGAGGAGCACATCCTGTCCCTCAGTGTCGCGGAAGTACTCCGCCATGGTGAGTCCGGTGAAACCAATGCGTGCACGAACCCCTGGGGGCTCATTCATCTGCCCGAAAACGAGAACCGTCTTGTCAATAACCCCCGAGGCCTTCATCTCATACCACAGATCATTGCCCTCTCGAGAGCGCTCTCCTACTCCTGCGAAGACAGAAAAACCGCCGTGCTCAGTGGCAATGTTGCGGATAAGCTCCATAATTATGACAGTCTTGCCCACGCCGGCGCCACCGAAAGCACCCACCTTTCCTCCCTTGGTAAATGGGGTGATGAGGTCGATAACCTTAAGTCCCGTCTCCAACACCTCGGTCGTTGTCTCTTGCTCTTGGAAAGAGGGTGGGGAGCGGTGAATGGGCCAGTGTTCTTCAGCCTTTACCTCTCCCAGCTCGTCTAGAGGCTCACCCATCACATTAAAAAGCCTTCCTAGGGTGGCTCGCCCCACGGGGACGCTGAGCGGTGCTCCTGTATCAATAGCCTCGGCACCTCTCGCAAGCCCATCGGTGGGGCTCATTGCAAGGCAGCGAACCCAGTTATTTCCTACATGATGCTGCGTCTCAAGTATAATTTTCCCTCCATCACGGGGTATCTCGATAGCATTATAGATGGCGGGAAGCTCATCCGGCGGGAATTCGATGTCCACCACCGTTCCAATCACTTGAGCTACTTTTCCTTTTGCCATAAAGACCTCCAGAGATGTTCTACTCGTTTAAAATGTTTTATCACTTCGTTTGTTCAAACCGTTGGTGTATTCTTATCAACTCAACAGCGATTTCTCCCTTATAGACCTCATCCATCAATTCTAAAGCCAGATGCTAGACCTCCAGGTCCTCAAATCCAAACTTCATGTAACTACTGCAACCAGACCACTACGCCTTCAACGATTTGATCGTGTTCATCGCCAATAACACCTATACCAACGCCGCTGCTCCTCCAGTGATGTCCATGAGCTCCTCGGTAATCATCTCCTGCCGCAGCTTATTATGGGTAAGGGTAAGCTCCTCGATAAGATCCTTGGCGTTATTGGTGGCGTTTCGCATTGCTACCATCCTCGCCGACTGCTCACTGGCGATAGACTCAAGAAGAGCATGGTAGAGTTGCATCTCCACAAATCGAGGGAGCAACTGAGCCAGAACCTCTTGAGGGGAAGGTTCGTAGATATATTCAATGTTTCGCCCTAGTTCCAGCGCTGGCTCGATGGGTAACAGCCGCCAGAGCACTGGTTTCTGAGTCATGGTGGTTACAAATTGGGTGTAGCATAGGTATACCTGGTCAACAAGTGCATTGGCGTAATCATCGATAACGATACGGGCAACGGGGAGGACATCAGCTACCGAAGGGCGGTCGCTGATACGAGTGAACTCGGCGCGAACCTCCTGTCCAGAGCGCATCATAAAAACTCTCCCTTTAAGACCCAAAGTAACGGTGATCACAGGAACGCTCTGCTCCAGAAGAAAACCCGCCGCCGTTCGATTGATATTTGCAATGAGCCCGCCACAAAGGCCACGGTCGGGGGTGATATGAATGAGCTCAATCCTTTTCACCGGCCTCTGAACCAACAAGGGCTGGGGCTCCTCCTCTGCCTGGCGCTGGGCAGCAAGATCAGCCAGAACCTCACGCATCTTTTCAGCGTAGGGGCGGGCAGCAATGGTACGCTCTTGGGCCCGCCTCATCCTTGAGGCGGCGACCATCTCCATCGCCTTGGTTATCTTTGCCGTGCTTTGGACGCTCTTGATACGGCGCCTAATCTCTCTAATTGTTGCCAAGCTTACTCCTTAGGCAAAGTTTCCTTGAACTCAAGGATTGCCTTCCTCAATCCTTCCTCGGTCTCATCGCTTATCGCCTTCTCCTTGGCGATGCGCTGCCCGATGTCGGGATGGGTTGTTGCTATGAAGCGGAGGAAGTCATCCTCAAAGGCTCTCACTTTCTCAACAGGAACGTCATCGAGGTAGCCGTTGATCACGGCGTAAAGGATGATCACCTCTTTTTCCAGAGTCATGGGAACGTACTGCGGCTGTTTCAGAACCTCGGTAATCCGCTGCCCTCGGTCAAGCTGCGCTCTGGTTGCCTTATCCAATTCAGCAGCACCGAACTGGGAAAATGCTGCCAGTTCTCGATACTGAGCGAGGTCCAACCGCAATTTCCCCGCCACCCGCTTCATCGCCTGTGTCTGAGCGGCACCGCCCACCCGTGACACCGACAGCCCCACATTCAGCGCTGGCCGAATGCCAGCATTGAAAAGGTCTGTCTCCAGGTAGATCTGGCCATCAGTGATGGAGATTACATTGGTGGGGATATAGGCCGATATGTCAGCAGCCTGCGTTTCAATGATTGGCAGGGCGGTTAGTGAGCCACCGCCATGTTCTGGCGCCATCTTTGCCGCGCGCTCCAAAAGACGGCTATGCAGATAGAACACGTCTCCTGGGTAAGCCTCGCGGCCTGGGGGGCGGCGCAACAGCAGGGAGAGCTGGCGATAAGCCCAGGCATGTTTGGAGAGATCGTCATAAATAACCAGGGCATCACGTCCCTGCTCCATAACCTCCTCACCAATGGCACAGCCGGCGTAAGGGGCGAGATACTGCAATGCGGCAGAGTCAGAGGCATGGACCGATACCACGATGGTATGCTCCATAGCTCCGTGGTTCTCCAGGGTAGCCACAAATTGGGCCACCTTGGAGGATTTCTGCCCGATAGCAACATAAATACAGGTGAGGTCGCCCCCCTTCTGGCTGATAATAGTATCGAGGGCAATGGCTGGCTTCCCGGTGGAGCGGTCTCCAATAATCAACTCTCGCTGCCCCCGCCCGATGGGGATCATACTGTCGATGGCCTTGATACCGGTATGAACCGATGTGTCCACTGACTTGCGAGCTACCACATTAGGAGCCACCCGCTCCAAGGGGCGGGTTTTATCATACTTCAGAGGCCCTTTGCCATCCAGAGGCTGACCCAATGGATCGATTACTCGTCCTATTAGTCCATCCCCTACGGGCACTTCAGCGATCCTGCCGGTGCATCTGACCTCATCCCCCTCCTTAATCTTGCTATAATCGCCGAGGATTACCGCACCAACGCTTTCCTCCTCCAGGTTAAGGGCGATGCCAATCACGCCCTCTGGAAACTCGAGCAATTCATTATACTTGGCACCAGAAAGCCCATGAATGCGAGCAATGCTGTCTCCTGCCTCAACCACGGTACCCACATCCACCATGGTCAATGTAGTGCCGAACTGCTCGATTTGCTGCCTGATAATAGACGCAATATCTTGAGCGCGAGCCATCTAAACCTACCTCCAATCTATGAATGCAATAGTCCTGACCATTAGCGAATGGTTGAATACTTGTATTTGAAGACAAGAGCTATGCCTACCGCTATGAAAACAAGTACAGCGGCAATGGTAAACGCCAAGGTGTAGCTTTGCGTGGTATCGTAGATATACGATCCCATGAGTGGCCCCAGGCTTCCGCCAACTCCGTAGGCAGTGAACATCAGTCCGTAGTTGACTCCGAGGTTCTTAACACCGAAACCGTCCGCTGTGGCCGTCGGGAACAGAGCGAAGTTGGCTCCATAATTGAAGCCGACTACTGCCACCGCGATGAATATCACTGCCAAGGTCACTGCAACGTGGGGGAATATCGCCATCATCAAGCCTTGTAACGTGAAAAGAATGAGCATCGTCTTCGTGATGCCGATTTTGTCGGCAAGTGCTCCACCCCCAGGCCTGCCAAGGGCATTGAATGCAGAAAGAACGCCAACAGCAACCGCAGCATACATGGCGGCTATGCCAAGCTCTTCAGTGTAAGCCGCGATATGCCCGATAACCATCAAACCTGCCGCTGACATGAAGACGAACATCAGCCACAGCGTCCAGAAGCGCCCTGACTTGATAACGTCCTTTGGTTCGAAGTCCCCTGCAACAACCGAAGCAGAGGCTGTTGCAGGCTTTGCAGGCTTCCATCCCTCGAGCTTCCATCCCTGTGGTGGGTTCCTCAGCAGAGCAGCGGATAAAACCGAAACCGTGAGAAGCACAGCGCCTGTTATGAGAAAGGTCATCTGCACCCCTTGGACATCTATTAACAGCCTCTGGAGAGGAGCGAACAACAGGGCGCTCAAACCGAAGCCTCCGACTACAATTCCCACCGCCAGCCCTGGCTTGTCCGGAAACCATTTCCTTGCTGCTGGAATGGCACAGGCATATCCTAGACCACACCCTGCTCCAGCTATGAGTCCGTAGGTACAAAACAACCAAATAGGGCTCGCAATGTATTCGATGAGCGAGGCCAGCATGAATCCTATCCCGAGCAGAATACCTCCAAGGATGGCGATCTTTCTTGGCCCCATCTTATCTTGAGCCCTTCCTGCAGGAATCATCATTAGAGCAAAAAACACCAAGAAGATTGTGAACGGCAAGGTCGCTATAGTCTTTGTCCAGTCGTAAGCCTCCATCAGCGGGAGAACAAAAACACTCCATGCGTAGACAATCCCCAGCATCAGATTTAGCAAAAAGCCACCAGCAATTATGGTCCATCTATTAGGCGATGCCGCCATTTTTCACCTCAGTCTATTCAGCTTGTCCCCTTGTAACGCACGACCTCTTTGAGTTCCTCCACACGCTCTGGATTCTCAATGGTGGTGATGTCTCCTATGAGTTCATCCTTCAGCATGTTCCTCCGCATCCTGCGAGCCATGAAGCCCCGGAATGAGCCCATTTCTTTGACATTGAACCCCCATTGGCCTAGTTTGCCAGGGAAGGGTCACACCCTTTCCGCAACCAGCGTATCCACAACTGATGGATCGGCAAGCGTGCTGGTATCGCCGAGGTCATCAACCTTGCCTTCAGCAATCTTGACCAAGAGCCGCCTCATGATCTTTCCGCTTCTTGTCTTTGGCAACCCATCGGCAAACTGTATCTTGTCTGGCGTAGCGATGGGGCCGATCTCTTTACGCACGTGGGCGACGAGCGTCTTTTTCAGTTCCTCAGACTTCTCCACACCGACTTTAAGGGTGACGTAGGCATAGATACCCTGCCCCTTAAGTTCGTGGGGCATGCCTACCACCGCTGCCTCGGCAACGTCATTGTGACTGACCAAGGCGCTCTCAACCTCCGCCGTTCCGATGCGGTGCCCCGATACATTGATGACATCGTCGATGCGACCCATCAGCCAGAAGTAACCATCCTCATCCACCCTGGCGCCGTCGCCGGCCATATAGTTGCCTGGGAAGCGCTGGAAATAGGTTTCCTTGAACCTTACCTTGCCCTCATCTGCCCAGAAGCCTCGCAGCATACCGGGCCATGGCATCCGAATGCAAAGGTAACCCCCTTCGTTGACATCGGCGACAGAGCCATCCTCTCTCAGAACCACAGGGGCAACTCCGGGGAAGGGCAAAGTAGCCGAGCCAGGCTTGATGGGAGTGGCGCCGGGGAGGGGGGTAATGAGGATGCCGCCGTTCTCCGTCTGCCACCATGTATCCACGATGGGGCATCGACCGCCCCCGATGACATTGTAGTACCACATCCAGGCCTCAGGGTTGATCGGCTCACCCACGGTCCCCAACACACGAAGGCTGGAGAGGTCGTGCTTCTTGGGCCACTCATCTCCGTCCCTCATCATTGCCCTGAGAGCGGTGGGAGCTGTATAGAAGATGTTGACCCTGTATTTTTCAACCACATCCCAGAATCTATCTGGCTGTGGATAGTTGGGTACCCCCTCAAACATCAGGCTGGTGGCGCCGAGCGAGAGTGGTCCGTAGAGGATATAGCTATGACCGGTAACCCAGCCGAGATCTGCGGTGCACCAATAGGTATCCTCATCTTTCACATCGAAGATCCACTTGGTGGTTTGATAAACAAAGAGAAGGTAGCCGGCTGTGGTATGGATGACCCCCTTGGGCTTGCCCGTGCTTCCGCTGGTGTAAAGGATAAACAGAATATCCTCCGCATCCATCGGCTCAGGCTCACACACTGGCCTTATGTCCTCAGCGGCCATTTCTTCATGCCACCAATGGTCACGCCCCTCCTTCATATTCACCTCGTTGCCCACTCTCTTAACCACAATCATATTCTTTACGGTGGGACACTCTGCCACCGCAGCGTCAGCGTTGTTTTTGGTGGGAATCGCCTTTCCACTGCGACGACCACCGTCAGAGGTTATCACCAGCTCGCACTCGCTGTCCTGGATTCTGTCCCTGAGTGCCTCAGCACTGAAGCCACCGAAAACGACGCTGTGAATGGCACCTATCCTGGCGCACGCCAGCATGGCGATGGGCAGCTCGGGGACCATCGGTAGATAGATAGTGACCCTATCTCCCTTTTTGACACCAATCTTCTTGAGCACATTGGCAAACTTACAGACCTCGATATAAAGCTGCTGGTAAGTGTATGTTGTTGTGTCGCCAGGCTCTCCCTCGAAGATGATGGCCGCCTTGTTCTTCCTCCACGTTTTGAGATGGCGGTCAAGGCAATTGTACGAGACGTTTATCTTGCCGCCGAGGAAGTATTTGAACTCCGCCTTATCAAAATCGCATTCACAAACCTTGTCCCACTTCTTATACCAGTCCAGTTGCTCTGCCATCTCAGCCCAGAAGTTGTCATGGTCATCAATAGACCTTTTGTAGATAGACCTATACTCATCCATGCTTCCAATGTAAGCAGTCTTACTGAGCTCCTCTGGGGGCTGGAAGACCCGCTTCTCCTCCATCATTGAGGTGATTGTCTTTCCCTGTGCCATATCGGCAAATTCCTCCTTCTATTTTGCAGCCTCAACCAGGCTTTTCTTTAATGCCAATAGTCTGCTCTTGGTGCTACCATCGATAAGCTTGTCCCCAATTCTTATGGTGAGCCCTCCAATAATGGACGGATCAACCTTTGTGGCAAGCAAGATTTCCTTAGCTACTGTATCGCTAAGCCTCTGGGTTATCCTATCCTTGGCCTCACCATCCAGGGGGATCGCTGTCGTCGTCTCTGCATGGGCGATGCCTCGATGTTCATCGACCAACCGCCCGTACTCAGAAGCCAATTCCTCAACGATGCCCAGTCTCCTCTTGGTCACCAGTAGAAGTGCCAAGTTCACTGCCAGGGGGCTTATCCCTTCAAGGCGCTGGCTCATGATTTTCGTCTTCTCGCCGAAGTGAATCTTCGGGTTCTCCAAAAAAGCATAAATAATAGAGTCCTTCATCGCGTCAGCGATCATCCCCAAGTCGTTGCGCCACCTATCCAACTCATCTCGCTCCAGGGCAATCTGAAAGACTGCCTGAGCGTGCCTTCTTGCTGAAGCTCTCGCCATTATTTAGCCTTTTCCCTCAGAAGCCTGCTCGAGCACCTCATCGATAAGCTTACGATGCTTCTTTTTATCCAGGGTCTCGTTTATCACCTTCTCGGCAGCCAATATCGCCAAGTCAACGAACCGTCGCTTTAATTCGCCAATGGCTTCATCCTGCTCTCGCTGGATCTCCCCACGCGCCCTGGCGACAATGCTCTCCGCATCCTGCTTTGCTTGTTCCCGCGCCTCTTCCTTTAGTTGTTGCCCCACCTGCTCTGCTTGAGCCAACATATTCTGTCTTTCCCCCCGGGCTGCCTCCAACTGCTCCCTGACCTGCTCCTCGGTCTTGGCCATCATCTCTTTCATCTGCTCCGCCTGTTCCATACCCACCCTAACCTTCTCCGAACGCTCATCGAGCATTCTTCGAACGGGCTTATATGCGATGAAGTAAAGTAGAATCAAAAGGAGAGCGAAATTTATGAGCTGCGCAAGCAAGCCCTGCCAACTAATGCCAAGACCCATTTTAAACTCCTTCCTCTAAGTTGGAAAACCCAACTGTGCTTCAGGATATAAGAAATGCCCCGATCATGACTGCTACCAGGACGAAGATCCCGACGATAACAGCAGAGACGAGGACCATTATAAAAAGCGGCACGCCTTCTTCTTGCATTTTGGCCTCCTTTTTAAGCCCCTATTCCCATGGCAAGGACAATCGCTATGATCAACGCATAGATAGCTACGGCTTCGGCGAAAGCGATAGCCAGGATCATATTGGTCATGATCGCGCCTCGGGCCTCCGGGTTTCTTCCCAGAGCCTGCATCGCTCCATACCCCAAAATCCCAATGGCAAGCCCAGGCCCTAAAGCGCCCAAGCCGATGGCTAAGGCTGCGGCAAGCAACCTCGCTGCTTCTGCTTCCATCCCGTATCTCCTTTCATAAAGATTTTCTATTCGTGGTCTGTATCGTGAGGGCTAACCGCCATGGTAGCGAATATCAAAGTCAAGCCGGCGAAGATCAACGCCTGGACAAAGCCAAGCAGTAACTCCAGCCCATAGAAGGGAACGGCAATAATCCATGGGACGAGAAAGGATATTATCAGAAGTAGCACCATACCGGCGGTCATGTTGCCAAAGAGACGAAAGGTGAAGCTGATGATACGGACGAACTCGCTAATTGCTTCCAAGGCGCCGACAAATATATCTATAAGCCCGAGGAACAGCCCGCTAAGCCCACTACGAACCTTGCCTCTCACTAGCTGGCCAATGCCGCGGAATACCTGACCAAGCCGGGCAAATTTGCTTGCATAGCTGCGGAAGCCCAGGCCCCGGATGCCACTATACGTAACAAAGACAAAGGATATGATGGCTAAGGCCAGAGGGAAGTTGACATCGGTATTCGCCTTCCGCAGCAGCGGCTCTTCTACTATCCAGCCTTGGTATGTACCGAAGAAAGCCCCCGCCTCTTGTCCCATATGTCCCATGCCTATGGTATCGAAGCCGGGTAGCAGTGAGGTCAAAGCTGCAGCTATGACATAAAAGAAAATGGTGGCAATTACGGGGAAAAAGCGCCGAGCATTTTTCTCACCTGCCGTCTCCTTCACAAAATTATACAAGGCTTCATAGACTGCCTCTACCCCATTTTGCCATCCTTTAGGAATCAGTTTCATCTTGCGAGTGCCGAGGTAGAATACTGCTGCCAATACTAGAATGGCAAGCCACGAGGCAAGGAGGGTGTTATAGATAGGGAAGCTGCCGATATAGAAAACCGCCTCGGCAGGCAGGGCAATGTGCGGCTTGTGGATGGGGAAGAAGATACTGCTGACAACAACTAGGATGAGTATGGCAAGTATCAGAACCCCCACTTTGAGTAGGAGACCGCTTCTACTCATCACCTACATCCTTATCTTTCCCTCGCCCAAGCACGGGGAGAATCATACGGTAGGTTCCGTAGAAAGCGGTCAAAAGTCCTAAACCAAGCCCCAGCAAAGTAAATAAGGGGGTGAAATCGGACCTGAGGTCAATCCACAGTCCCAAGAACACCCCTCCCAAAATGCATCCGCCGATGTAAAAACCAATACCTGTGAGTCTTAACGCCGCGACCCAGCGATTCACTATGATCACCATCGTCTAGTATTATAACATGCGCCATTGGCTCAAGCAACTCTTCTAGGTATAGGAACCCCCCCTTTTCTTATCGGGGGGGGTCTTCTACGCCTTAATGCGTTTCCACACGTCATCAGTATATCATGCGCCATTGCCTCAGTCAACCCTCCGCTTAGTTCTCCGTAGAAATCCGACACTCATCCTCCTTCCTGAGTGGTGTGTTCATTCTTAATCCCATGTGGGGTCGGTGGTAGTGATAACGTTCCAGGAACAATTCT
>JAUWRG010000032.1 GCA_030610655.1 Dehalococcoidia bacterium | reverse complement strand
CTCCAAGATTTGCCGGAGTGTCAGAAGATGGTAGAATTGTTCCTGGAACGTTATCACTACCACCGACCCCACATGGGATTAAGAATGAACACACCACTCAGGAAGGAGGATGAGTGTCGGATTTCTACGGAGAACTAAGCGTCTCCTTGACAAGAAGGAGTGGATGTAGTAGCTTGCAGAGCGCCAAAGGAAAAAGGAGGTGGTAGTTTATGACACGCCGTAGTCCCATATTGGTTCTGGTACTGTCGATCATTACTATCGGCATCTACGCTTTGGTGTGGTATGTAATTACCAAGGGTGAGATGAACCGGCGGGGCGCTAGAATTCCAACAGCTTGGCTGATTATCATCCCTTTGGTGAACATCTACTGGCTGTGGAAGTTCTCTGAGGGCGTAGAGAAGGTGACAAGGGGGGGAATGAGCGGTGCCGTAGCTTTTATACTGCTGTTTTTCCTTAGCGTTATCGGAATGGCGATAGTCCAGAGCTCGCTGAACAAGGTCCCTCGTAAGGCACCAGCGAAACGCCCTAAAGAATAAGGCCTCGAAGCGAGAGTTCGAGGCCTTGGTTTTGGTCTAGTATGCTCAGCGCAGAGAGGCTACTCTTGGATTGCCTTCGCCACTAGCTCGGCGATGTCCATCGCCTCTAAGTATTCTGTTGCCTCCTTTGCTTTTATGCCATCCTCGAACATCTGGAGGCAGTATGGGCAAGCGGTAGCCAGGATTTCAGATTTGGTTTTGATAGCATGCTCGGTACGCACCTCATTGATCCTGGTGCCAGTCTCCTCCATCCACATGTGCCCACCGCCTGCGCCGCAGCAGAAGGTGTTCTTGCTGCGCATGTACTTCCTCAACTTCAGAGCTGGTGTGGTGAACATTAAAGTGCCAGTTAGGCGAAAGCCGAGCAGTTTATTCTCGATATACTGAAAGGTATCACCGTTATCCCGCCCCATCTCGGTGAATTTTGCCGCTGGGATGGATAGCAGGACACCCCTGGGTGCTTCATAGATATCGTTATAGCGGAGCAGATAGCAGGGGTCTTGATAGGTGATCTTCTTGTTCATCCCATTTGCCAGTTTGAGCTTACCCTGCTTAATTAGGTCGGCGATAAACTCGGTATGGTGGACGACCTCAAACTCTCCGCCAAATTGTGGGTATTCGTGTTTTAGGGTGTTGTAGCCATGGGGGCAGGTGGTGACGATTTTCTTGACGCCATAGCGTTTCAAGGTTTCGATGTTCTTGAGAGCCTGCGTCTGGAAAAGATATTCATTACCCATGCGCCGTGCTGGCTCGCCGCAACAGCTCTCCTCTTCGCCGAGTATGGCAAAGTTGACGCCTGCTGCTTTGAGCACCCGGGCAAAGGCAGCAGCAACCTTTACATTCCTGTCCTCCAGGGCAGCGGCACAGCCGACCCAGTAGAGCACTTCGACATCTTTATCCTCTGAGATGAGCTTGACGTCTAGACCCTCGCACCAGTCGGTTCTGGAATATGTCGTTCCCTTGCAGGTATGCCCCCTTTCCTCTATACATCGCAAAGCTACCTCGGCTGTCTCAGGCATCTCAGCCTGCTCCAGCACAAGGTAGCGGCGCATATCGATGATCTTGTCGATGTGCTCTACGAAGACAGGGCATACCTCCTGACAGGCACGGCATGTGGTGCAAGCCCAGATCTCCTCTGGAGTTATCACATCGCCAATCATGGAGATTTCAGGGTCTTTCCCATTTTCTCCCTTAGCCAGCAGGCTGGGTCCCACTTCAAGCCAATGTGTTTTCAGCTTCTGGATAAGATCTTTCGGGTTGAGAGCTTTACCCGTCAGATAAGCAGGGCAGTTGTCTTGGCAGCGACCGCAGCGGGTGCAGGCATCCAGGTCGAGGAGTTGCTTCCAGGTGAATTGGTTGATCTTTGATACCCCGAACGTCTCGGCTTCCTCCAATTCGATTGGCACCAAAGCACCCTTGGGACGCATCGACCTGAAGAGAACATTCAAGGGGGCGACAACGATGTGCGACAATGAGGAGAAGGTAAGGGCGACATATATGATGGCTCCCACTACAATCACCACATGTAACCACCAGAGGACGACATGGGTAGCCAACAGAGCCCCTGTCGATAGCCCGCTAAAGATCTGAGCCATTACCCAGCCCCCAGGTGACCAAACTGCCCAGGCCGGATTGTACAGCCCAGCTCCGGAGAAAATCGCTTGGAAGGCCAGAGGGTTGGAGGTGAAGTATGCAATGCGAAGCCCCTCGATTACAAAGCCGGTTATCACAATAACGGCGATTAGGGCGAGGGCAATAGCGTTTTCGAGCTTGTTATCCAGTCTGTCGGGTCTCTGAATATACCTCCTGTAGGCGACGACGATTACTGCCAGAAGCAGCAGTATGCCAAAAACATCTACGGTGAAGGAGATACCCAGGTATGTAGCCCCGTGCATAAAATGAAAGAAGTAGTGGGAGACGAAATCTAAGAGGGCACCCAGTAGAAAGATGATGGCTCCAACGAAGATGACGAAGTGGAGCAGACCAGGATAGAGATCTGTAGCGAAGCGCCGGTGGATAATGCCATCCACTGTACCGGTGATGGCGAAGGACCATAGAGTCTTCCGTAGGTTGGAAAACCTGGCATCTGGCTGTCCCAGACACCAAAGGCTATAGCGCCTATACACCCCATATACGAGAACTGCTGCTATTGGTAGTAGCAGCAGATACAGGATATAACCCCAGTAGCCAATATTCCAAAATATCTCTCTTTCTGCCATTAATGCCTCCTGTATCTTTGCGAAGCTTCTGCGCAGTATTTTATCATACTACAAATCGCTTGCCAAGGTAGTGTACTCATTGGTTTAGTTCTATTCGAGGACGACTGTTCCGCTTTTGCCACCGCTCTTCATCACCAGGCGAATGGCATCGATTCTCATGGTCTGGTCCACTGCCTTGCACATATCGTAGATGGTTAGGGCGCTAACCGCTACGGCGGTAAGCGCCTCCATTTCTACCCCAGTTTTCCCGGTGCACTTTACCGCCGCCGTGATCCCCACACAATCCTGGGTGAATTCGAATTCTACCTTGACCTCATCGAGCATCAGTGGGTGGCACATGGGGATTAGATGAGAGGTCTGCTTCGCCGCCATGAATCCAGCCATCTGGGCTGTGGCGAGGACATCCCCTTTCGGCGTTTTACCCTGCGTTATCATGGACAGGGTTTCAGGCTTCATCCTTACCATACCCTTGGCCACCGCCTCCCGTGATGTTACCGGCTTTTCGCTCACATCGATCATCCGTGTTGGTTCCATTCAACCTCCTACCTGACACATCGCTCGCCCCTTCGGGAGCATCCCTTCCGCCAGGTGATGACGCTCCGGCTTGGCGGCCACAGCCTGTCGAATCAACTCCCTGAGTTCCTCGGGTGAGGCCCCATTGCGCAGGGGATTTTTAAGATCAACTTCATAGTCGCTCAACAGGCAGGGGCGAAGCTTTCCATCCGCGGTGAGGCGCAGGCGATTGCAATTGAAGCAGAAGTGCTCACTGAGCGGGCTGATGAAGCCCACAGTCCCCTTTGCCTCTGGGAAGCGGAAGTACTTTGCCGGACCGTTACCATGACTTGTCAGGCAAGCATCCATGGGACCCAAAGAGAGGAGGCGCTCTTTGATTTCACCTGTGGGGACAAAGGCAAGGTGGTCGTCGGTGCTGAAGGGCATAAGCTCGATAAACCGTACATGCCACCCATCATTCAGGGTCAGGCGGGCGAAATCGAGCACCTCATCATCGTTTGTCCCCTGCATCACCACCACATTCACCTTGACCGGGTCGAGCCCCGCCTCTTTTGCCGCCTCAATGCCGTCGAGGACATCGTCCAGCCTGCCATATCTGGTGATCTGCCGGTATCTTTCCCGTTTGAGGGTGTCAAGGCTAACATTGACCCGCTTTAGCCCAGCCTCTTTAAGCGGTGCGGCATATTGTTTGAGCAGCACACCATTTGTGGTCAGGGCGATATCGTCTATACCCTCGACCTGGGAGAGCATGCGCACAAGCTCGGTTAGTTCTGACCTCACCAGGGGCTCCCCCCCGGTGAGCCTCAGTTTGTTGATGCCAAGAGCGGCTGCTGCCTGGGCCACTGCCAGAATCTCCTCGTAGCGAAGGATTTCGCTGTGGGGCATAAGTGCGATGCCTTGATCAGGCATACAGTAGATGCAGCGCAGATTACAGCGATCGGTGACCGATATTCTCAGGTAGTTTATAGGTCGCTGGAAGGAATCTGACAGTCCAGTCATTTCTTTGAGCTATTTGCCCTTTCTCTACTATACTCGTCCAGCACGTCAGAGGCAAATTACCCCTTCTTCATCGCAAGGCTGTCCAATTCTGATTCCTCGTTGAATCTGGGCGGCTTGGGCATGTTTCGCCGCCAAATCCCCGTAGTTGCTCCGACTTGTCGGAGCACAACTGGCCCAATGAATTGAAGAACTGCATTGGTAAATGGGTAGGTTGGAGCCCTTCCGCTGAAGGGCTCCAACGAGGCCTAGAGCATCTGCTCTAGGCCACCCTTTAAGAACTTCCCTTGCCCCTGAGCCCCATCGCCCTTTTTACTGTTCCCTCTCCCTCGAAGGGAGAGGGTCAGGGCCTGTCCTGAGTTCACCGAAGGGCCGTTCATGGTTCGACATCCTTCCGCAGAAGGACCACGAACGGTGTTGGCCTCGGTATGTATCATCGATTATTCCGTTTGTCCTGAGCCTGTCGAAGGATGGCATCAGTCACTACCTCTTGTAAATCGCTCCAATATTTGGCGCGCCCTTCTCGCCGCTTTGCCGCGGTGGCTTATCTCGTTCTTCTCCTCTATGGTTAGCTCTGCCATCGTCTTGCCCAGTTCGGGGAGGAAAAAGATGGGGTCATAGCCAAATCCTCCTTCGCCCTTGGGTTCGAAAGCGATGATGCCATGGCATTCTCCCTGGCAGAGATCTATTGCTCCTTTGGGCGTGGCGATGGCAATCACGCACCGGAAACGGGCGGCTCTGTTCTCCCAGGGGACGTGGCTAAGCTTCGACAGCAGGAAATCGAGCCTTTCCCTGTCAGAAACACCCTCGCCAGCGTAGCGAGCTGACAGGGCGCCAGGCTCACCGCCTAAAGCATCCACCTCCAGTCCCGAGTCATCGGCGAGCGCAGTGAGATTGCTTGCCAAAGCATACGCTTTAGCCTTAATCGAGGCATTTTCCTCCAATGTCTTCCCTGTCTCCCTAACCGCCATATCAATGCCGACATCAGAGAGGGTAACAATCTCACAAGGTATGCCCTGGAGCGGCAGCGAGAATTCCCGCGCCTTAGCCGCGTTTTTCGTCGCCATGAGGAGCTGGGGCATCCTCATCACTCAAGATCGGTAAATCTCTTCTCCAGTTTTCTCATTACCTGGGGCATGGTGGTATATTCCATCTCCTCCAGTGGGAGCCGGTGCGGCTCGAAGGGACCGTGGCTACGCATGTAGTCGGCGATCTCACCAGCAACCCGTCTCGCCTTATCGAAGCTGGGGTCGTCGAACATGTCCCTTGGCCCCACTAGCTTGCCTCCCGATAGCTGGAAGCCAGCGGCAATTACCCGAGGCGGTCCGTCAAAACGTGAGGGGTTAGATTCTCGAACCGCTACCGGCATGAAGGGTCCATGGTGGGAGCCTCGCATCCATCCTTCCACAAGTATGGGATTAGTGAAGGGCTCCAGCACCTCCCCTACTGCGGGGAACTCCCCCTGGGAGCGAACAACGCATACTGGGTCATCCTTGCCCACATATCTCCCTGCCATCATTGACAGGCGCTGCGTGGAGGAGACGGCGGCGATCTCGTTGGACCCGCGGTGATAAACTGCCTTCACCGCATAGCGACCTGGCGCCCCCATGAAGAGAAGCATGTCATATATCTCTTCAGGGGCATTAAGCATAATCTTCTTGTCCTCATTGACATCGTGAATCTCGAAGCTGAAGCCGCCATGCATGTTCTCGGCGATGACCAACCCAATGGTATTAAAAGGGTCGGCAAACATCTTGTATAGGGGTAGATTCCACGCCCCTGACGAGGTCTTATCGGCCATAAATATGATGATTGGCTCCGACCCCCTCTCCTCGAACTCCATTTCAGCCACCCCTGGCCCCATCCCCTTTACATTGCCTGAGAAGGCGTCGGCGAGGAGGTCCTGGCCAGCCCCGTGAAGCTTTAGTTCCTTAGCCACCTTGGTGCACTCAAGGAATGTGTCCCAGGCGAGCTTGTGAATCGCCTCGTCTTCCTCCCCTCGCTCGTGGGTCATGATAAGTTGCAGGTCGTCTCCGCACCGGGTAACGTGAAAATCGACAAGCAGCTTATCGCGCTTTGCCTTCTCTATGCACTCATGGCCCTTCTCTATAACTAGGGGATGAGAGCTGGAATGCCCTACATAGCCTCCGATGTCCGCCTTGATGACGCTCAGTGTGATCATATTCCTCCTCCTTTCGCTTAATAGTCGAATCCCCTCCTCGCCTCTATCCCCTTGCGGAAGGGGTGCTTTATCTCTACCATCTCGGTAACCAGGTCAGCCATCTCGATGAGCCTTGCATCGGCATGGCGCCCGGTGAGTATTAGCTCTACATCCTCTGGTTTTTCCTTGATCAGCCCGATGATATCTTCGACCTCGATGAGCTTCCATGAGGCAGCGAGGTTTACTTCGTCGAGTACCACCAGATCGAAGTTACCGCTGGCAATCGCCTCCCGAGCTGCTTGGAGCGCTTGTCTCGCTTGTTCTCTTTCCTCCTCCTTCACGTTTTGCGGATTGATGAAGTGTAAATGCCCGAAGGGTTGGAAGCTAATGTTGGGCAAGCGCGCCAGAACATTTCGCTCGCCGTAGGGGTAGTCACCCTTCATAAAATATATGATGTGGACTCTTAGCCCCTGCCCCAAGGCTCTAAGCGCCCCCCCCAGTGCTGCAGAGGTCTTACCTTTGCCATTTCCGGTATAGATTTCCACTAGCCTTTTGGTGATGGGTTCATCATTCATTGAAGTATTAGATAAAAGGACACTTTGCACAAACAAAGTTCCGTCAACGGGGAACTAACGATTGGCTTACGATGGAAGTCTAGCAATAAGACACCTCATTGTCAAGGAGGCGAATTGGCGCAGCAGGTGACCCGCCCGCTCGCCCCGATAAGTAATATTGCGGGACACCCCATGTCCCCAGCCCGGACTGGACCCCGTTCGCCCTAAGCCTGTCGAAGGGTCTGTCCTTAGCCATCGAATTCCCGTTCATGGTTCGACATCCTTCCGCAGAAGGACCACGAACGGTTCTGGCCTTTGTACATCTCATTGATTATTTCGTTAGCCCTGGTTCCTTCGATATCCTTCCGCAGATCGAAGATTCTTCGAAAGGACAGGACAGGCCTGTCGAAGGGTGGAGGTGAAGGCAATATTCCCCCTTCCCTCTCCTTCTAGGGAAGGATCCCTCCCCCAATGGGGGAGGGAGGACTGAGTAATGCGCGCCAGGGAAGGGAGGATTTGCTTGCCGTATATAGAGATTGCTTCGGTCGTGACAAGAGTCACGACGTTAAGGAAACGAGGGCCGGTGACACTCACCCATCTGAACGAGCTCGGGAGGCTTCGTCTTTGGCAGGCCCTATGATATAATGCCACACAACGGAGGGAAGGATGAAAATCTTTAATAAGCGGGGTGATCAGGGGGAGACAAGCCTCCTTTACGGCGGCCGCGTCCCTAAATGCGACCCCAGATGTGAGGCCTATGGCACCATAGATGAGGCAGTTTCTGCCTTGGGGCTGGCGCGCGCCCTATCTCAAAAGGAGCGCACCCGTGATATTCTACATCTCCTCCAGGAGGAGCTATTCATTGTTGGGGCGGAGCTCGCCACCGCTGCTGACGATTACGACAAGCTGACCGCCAGGCATCAAGTGGTTACCGAGGAGATGGTGAATCGACTGGAGGGGCTCATTGATGACTTTGAAGCGGAGATAGAGATGCCGAAGAAGTTCATCATCCCCGGCGCTTCACCAAGTTCAGCGGCATTAGACCTGGCACGAACCATTATTAGAAGGGCGGAAAGAAGGGCTGCGGAGCTACGGAACAACGGGATGGTGCCCAACGGAAATGTGCTACACTATCTCAATAGACTGGCGGACCTGGCTTTTACCGTGGCTCGCTATGAAGAGGTTTAGAGGGGAAGCCAGTGGAGATTATACCTGCTATTGATCTCAGACGAGGGAGATGCGTTCGCTTGTATCAGGGTGACTATAGCCAGGAGACGGTGTTCTCTGGGGACCCCGTTGGTGTCGCTCAGCACTGGCAATCGCTGGGAGCAACGAGGCTTCATATTGTTGACCTCGATGGTGCGGCGAAGGGCGAGCTGTGCCATGCTACCCTCGTCGAGGAGATGGCACACTCGGTTGAGATCCCTCTCCAGCTCGGCGGTGGGCTCAGGCGGCTTGATATAGTGGAACAGGTGCTCCAGTTCGGCGTGTGTCGGGCAATCCTGGGCACGGCGGCGATAGAAGATGTGGCCTTGATTGAGGAGGCGTGTGATAGATTTGGCGAGAAAGTCATCGTGAGCATCGATGCCAAAGGAGGCTATGTCGCCACCCATGGCTGGCGTGAGAGGACAGATGTCACCGCCGTAGAACTAGTGGAGAGGATGGCAGGCCTAGGGGTTAAGCGCTTCATCTATACCGATATCGCCCGCGATGGCACCCTCACCGAGCCCAATTTCGACGCCATCTCAGATTTGGTTGGGAAGACTACTCTGCCAATTATCGCCGCTGGCGGCATATCCACCATAAAGCACCTCAAGAAGCTTAGCCAGCTTGGGGTGGAGGGGGCGATAGTGGGAAGAGCGCTGTATACTGGGGACCTGGACCTTGGCGAGGCATTAAAATGCACCCAGCCCTGATCGCTATTCTCAGCCTAATAGGTGCCATCCTCTTCGTGTGGCTTGTTGTGCTGCGCATACTGAAAATGATGCACCCTGTGCCCATCCCCTGGCGGCTGGCTCTGATACTCGACAACGCCTTGCGCCGGCGTGTGCTTAGCCCGGCGAAAACCCTGAAGCAAATAGGCGTCGCGGAGGGGATGAAGGTGCTGGAACTGGGTCCCGGTCCCGGCTTCTTGACTATAGAGGCGGCGAAGCGACTGGGCAAGGAAGGAAGGCTATACTGCTTAGATATTGAGCCAGCGCTGATAGCCAGGGTTAAGGAGAAGACAGCAAAAGCCGGTCTCAATAACGTGGCCGTGGTGGTCGGAGATGGCCAGTGTTCTGCCCTTTAAGGATGGCGGCCTCAATCTAGCCTACCTTGTGGGCGTCTTAGGGGAGATACCCGACAAGGATGGCGCGTTACGGGAATTACACCGCGTGCTTGACCAAGGTGGTGCGCTATCCATTTCAGAGGTACTTATTGACCCCGATTATTCCTTGAGGAGAACAACCATTGCTCGGGCTGGCGAAGCGGGCTTCGAACCCTGCCAGGAATTTGGCAATTTCTTTGCCTATGTTGTAAACTTTCGAAAGCGAGATAACCTGTCTTGATCAAGAATGCGCTGGAGGTTGTGTATCATGCTTAAATTTGATGAACGCGGGCTCATTCCGGCGATCATTCAGGACGCTGAAAATGGTGACGTGCTCATGCTGGGGTATATGAACGAGGAATCGCTGAAGCGGACGCTGGAGAGCGGCCAAGTCTGGTTCTATAGTCGCTCTCGCCAGGAGCTTTGGCACAAGGGGGAGACCTCGGGGAACTATCTCAACCTTCGCGCGATCTTCAAGGACTGCGATGCGGATACCCTTTTGCTTCAGGTGGATGCCACCGGCCCGGTGTGTCACACTGGAAACAGGAGTTGCTTCTTTCGTAGGCTGGAGGAAGGCGAGGAATAGGGGCGTTTAGTTAAACGCCCTTGCAGCGTGTCATTCTGAGGGGCCCTGAGTGAAACGAAGGGTCTCGAAGAATCTCACCCCCCACCGAGATTCTTCGCTGTGCTCAGAATGACAGTAAGTGAAGGGTGAAGGGTCAGAATGACATGAAGCCGAAGGGGCTCAGAATGACAATGGGCAGCTGGCAGAGGTCGGGTGTCCATGATGTCATTCTGAGGGAGCGTAGCGACCGAAGAATCTGCCCACCCCGAGACTCTTCGCCGGAGCCTGCCCTGTCCTTTCGAAGAATCTTCGACCTGCGGAAGGATATCGAAGGGCTCAGGGCGAATGGAACAATAAAAGATACGTAGAGCCTGTTGTATAAACATGGTCTCTCTCATTACAGTGGGGAATCAACCCCATCAGGAAGCCGTTTTAAGCCCAGGAGTGGGACGTGATATCATCATGATAGCCATTTTGGCAGCCTAGTGGGGAAACTTATTCGGACTTTTGCTTTGTGCAACAGGCTCCGTACCGATGGCAAAACCGTTCGTGGTCCTTCTGCGGAAGGATGTCGAACCATGAACGGCCCTTCAACAAGCTTGTCCTGTCCTTTCGAAGAATCTTCGATCTGCGGAAGGATATCGAAGGGCTCAGGGCGAATGGAACAAAGAGAGGACTTATCTCTGTCGGGGGCTATGCCGAGCCCTCGGCGTCGTCCGCCAGCACTGACTTCAACGCTGTGATGGCAACTTCAAGCTGACTGTCGTCTGGCTTGCGCGTGGTCATCCGCTGCAGGGCAAGGCCAGGGATGATTGCAAGGTGCACCAGCCTGTTCTTGATATGATCGGCACTGAGTTTCATCATCTCGTAGCTGAACGCGCCAATTATTGGAAGGATAGCCAGCCGCTCGAGGAAGCGCAGCCACATCGCCGGTCGCCCCAGGAAAGCATGAGCGATTATGGCGATCACCAGCACCATGAGAATAAACCCCGTCCCGCACCGGGTATGGGCGGTTCCGTACCCTCGGACGCTATCTACCTCTAGCTCTTCCCCTGCTTCGTAGGCGTTGATTGTGGTATGCTCCGCCCCATGGTAAGCGAAGACACGGCGAATATCGGGCAGCAACGACACCAAATTAAGGTAGATGAGGAAGACGATGAGACGAATAACGCCATCGGCGACGTTACTTGCCGTAGCGGTAATATACGGGTCGAGAAAGTGGACGATCAGCAGCGGCAACGCCACGAATAATCCCACCGCCAGGATAAAGCCAAAAGCCATGGTGCCCCAGAGCATTGCTGGGTGGAGCTTCTGCTCCTCCTCATCTAGCGCCACCGAGGCTGAGTATGAGAGGGAGCGCATTCCCAGGATAACTGTCTCCAGAAGGACTATGGGCCCGCGCAGCAACGGGATCTCTCGAATCCGCCCGGTGGCCCACTTCGCCACGGGCTCGTTCCGCACCACTATCTCGCCGTCGCGGCGGCGAACGGCGACCGCCGCGCTGTTGCGACCGCGCATCATCACCCCCTCAAGCACCGCCTGCCCCCCGTAGTGGAATCTTTTGCCCAATCTCTCACCCAAATAAGAGGGGCGAGAACTCCTCGCCCCTGCTGCCTTCTAGCACTTGCCCTGACTAGTCTTTGATATTGTAGCGTCTCTTAAAGCGCTCCACTCTTCCTGCGGTGTCGACAATGCGGCGTTCACCGGTAAAGAATGGGTGGCACTTGCTGCAAAGCTCAACCTTCAAAGCTGGCTTGGTCGAGCCGAGGGTAAAGGTGTTGCCGCAGGAGCAGGTCACCGTCGCATCCGCATAATACTTGGGATGGATCTTATCTTTCATTCAGTTCATCTCCCTTTAGCTGCTGTAGATGCTTACCTTTTTTCTTTCCTTGGTTGCATGCTCGAACTTGACCTTGCCGTCGATGAGGGCGAAGAGGGTATGATCCCGCCCCATGCCCACATTGCTGCCCGGGCGAATTCTGGTGCCTCTCTGGCGAACGATGATATTGCCGGCACGCACCTGTTCACCGCCGAAGCGCTTCACCCCAAGCCGTTTCGATTGGCTGTCTCGCCCCAGCTTGGTACTGCCGCCACCCTTTTTGTGCGCCATCTTTTATCCTCTTCCTCCATATAAGAATGTCGGTCCCCAGGATTTAAGTCGCTCCTTCTAATTGTCAACGGACCGATAGTGATATTGGCACTAATATCAATACTGCGCTCCAGGTTAAGCCCAGCAGTATCAAGCATCCTATAACCGCTGCCGCAGTTGCCCTCCCTTTTCTTGTGCCTGCCTCCTCGACGCGAGACCTTTCGATTATCCCGCCATAGACCGAAAATATGGCAAAAGCGCCTGATACGATCCACAGCGCCAGTGAAACCACGCTGAACGGCCACCAGAAATGACACATAAATGCCACTATTGCAATGACACTGCATATATACACTGCAATATCCCACCACCCGAAAGCCCTCGTTTTCTTCTCTTCTTCCATTCTCATTCCTCCCTTAGCATACTATCTCTTTTATGGCCAGCCTGGTGTGGATCTGGCGGTGTCCTTTCTTCCTGCGGTAGCGCACCTTTGGCTTGTATTTGAAGACGATGATCTTCTTTTGCTTATCCTCGCCGAGGACCTCAGCGACGACCTTAGCCCCCTCAACCGTAGGCTCGCCTACCTTTATCCCCTTATCATCGGCAATAAGCAACACTTGGTCAAGCTCTATGGTGCTGCCTTCCTCTGCTGAAAGGCGCTCCACCTCTACGGTGTCCCCCGGGGAGACCTTATACTGCTTTCCTCCAGTCCGAACTATGGCGTAAATCGCGTTACCTCCGTTGTTTCCTTCTTGGCACTCAAACCTAGATTTTAGCAGCCTGCCTCAATCCTGTCAATGGGAGGTTGTGCGCCGCCAGTACAATAGCGGAGTGTCGCCCCTTTCCACTCCCTTTTTATCCCCTCCCCCTTGTGGGGGAGGGAGGACTTATTTCCGTTCACCCTGAGCTTGTCGAAGGGCCGTTCATGGTTCGACATCCTTCCGCAGAAGGACCACGAACGGTGTTGGCATCTGCCCCCATTTCCTGTAGTTGCCTGTCCTTCAGCGGAAGGATCAGGCATGACTGGCCCAATGCTGCGAAGCAGGTATCAATTGGGCAACTACGTTTATTTCGTCCTTCAGCAGAAGGACAGAGAGGCGACGCTACATTATGCCATGACCGGCCTGTTATTCTGACCCTTCACAGAGTGAAGGGGAAGAATCTCGGTGGGTGGAGCGACAGATTCTTCGAGACCCTTCGTTTCACTCAGGGCCCCTCAGAATGACATATGGTGCTATTCGCCCTGAGGTGCTATTGCGAACATCACTAGGGACACCTCATTTGTTATCCCCTCCCCCTTGTGGGGGAGGGAGAAGATTCCCCCTCCCTCTCCTTCCAGGGAAGGATCCCTCCCGCCAGGGGAGGGAGGATTTATTCCGGTCCTGGGACGTATTACCATGGACACTCCTATACCCCTGCTTACCTTTATTGTCATTCTGACCCTTCACCCTTCGCTTACTGTCATTCTGAGCCGAAGGGGAAGAATCTCATCCCCTCCCCCTTGTGGGGGAGGGTTAGGGAAACCCCAAGTTGCCCGTGGGCAGCGCTTGAAGCTATAATGGCTACAAAGGAGGACGATGAACGGTCTCGACCGCATTCTGCCCATAGTAACCAAGCCGGCCCGCTACACCGGAGGCGAGTGGAACAGCATCACCAAGGACTGGGATGCCATCGATGTCAAAGTCGCCCTCATCTATCCCGACACCTACGAAATCGGCATGTCCAACCTCGGCTTAGCCATCCTGTATGACCTGGTCAACAAACAACCCAACGCTCTTGCCGAGCGTGTCTATGCCCCCTGGATCGATATGGAGGCGGAGATGAGGAAAGCATCCATCCCCCTCTTCAGCCTGGAATCGAGGCGTCCGCTAAAGGACTTTGACCTCGTCGGCTTCTCCCTGGGTTACGAGCTCACCTACACCAATGTTCTCAACATGCTCGACCTTGGCGGCATACCGGTGCTCGCCTCGCAGCGGGACGACTCCCATCCCTTGATCATCGCCGGCGGCAGTTGTGCCCTGAACCCCGAGCCGATGGCCGAGTTCATCGACCTCTTCGTCCTTGGCGAGGGAGAGGAGGTCTTATTAGAGATACTGGAGGCATTGCGGAGGTGGAAGCTCGAGTCGCCGACGGCGACCAAAGAGGAGCTGATTCGAGAGCTGGCTCTCATTCCCGGCGTCTATGTGCCCAGCCTCTACCGTGTTGACTATCACGATGATGGCACCATATCCAGAATAGCGCCCGTATCCGCGGAGGTGAACCCGACCATCAGTCGGCGCATTGTTATGAAGCTACCTCCCGCGGTTACCCGGCCGGTGGTCCCTTTCGTTGAAACGGTCCATGACCGTGCTGTCATCGAGATACAGCGTGGTTGCACCAGGGGCTGCCGCTTCTGCCAGGCTGGCATCATCTACCGTCCGCTCAGGGAGCGGCCCAAGGAGGAGGTGTTGCAGGCTGCCGAAGAGCTGCTGGAAAACTGCGGCTACAATGAGCTATCACTGCTTTCCTTGAGCACCAGCGACTATTCCGACATTGCAAGCCTGGTCGGCGACCTATCGGCGCGCTATCGAGAGCACTACCTCAAGCTATCGTTGCCCAGCCTTCGCATCGATACCTTCTCGGTAAAGCTGATGGACTCCCTTCGGCCGACACTCGGCCCCGAGCCCTCGGCTCAGTTTGGCAAGAAGACTGGATTGACCTTCGCCCCTGAAGCGGGAAGCGAGCGGCTGCGCCACGTGATTAACAAGAGCCTCTCCGATGAGGACTTGCTGCAAACTATACAGGCCGCTGCGGAGAGGGGCTGGCACAGCGTCAAGCTCTACTTCATGCTCGGCCTGCCCACCGAGACCTCCGATGACGTGGAGAGCATCGTCCATCTGGTGCGTCAGATCTCCCATGTGGGGAGGAAGGCTGGTGGGAAAGCATTACATCCGAAGGTGAGCGCCACAGCCTTTGTGCCCAAGGCGCATACCCCCTTTCAGTGGGTAGCCCACATCACCGAGGAGGAGCTAAATGCCAGGATTGAAGTGCTGCGGCTTGGCTTGAAAAGGTCGGGCGTGCGCCTGTCGTGGCAGGAGCCGGGGATGAGCCTGCTCGAGGCGGTGCTGGCGCGGGGAGACCGCCGCCTGTCCAAAGTGATATACCGCGCCTGGCAACTGGGCTCGCGCTTCGATGGCTGGAGCGAGCATTTCAACTATGAAAGATGGCGCCAGGCCTTTGATGAGTGCGGGCTCGCCCCTGCCTTCTACGCCCACCGTGTCCGCCCGTTGGACGAGGTGTTGCCCTGGGGGCACATCGATGTTGGCGTCAGCGCTGCCTTCCTCAAAAGGGAGTATCAGAATACAATAAACGGCGCAGCGACTGAAGATTGCCGTTTCGGCCGCTGCGCCGCATGTGGTCTAGAGCGCTGGTTTCCTGGTTGCCACGTATCCTTCACCTACAGGTGAAGGATTAGAACTCCTCCTCCCCCTCTTCGTACTCCCCCAATTCTCCTTCATCCTCCATCGCTGGTCCCTTGGGTCGGGTCAGCAGATAGATGAGCAGCACAATCAGGATGACCACTGCCACCACAATTATCAGCCAGATCCACCACGCCAGGCCGGCGAACTCCCAGCCCGCCTCCTCTTCGGCATCTGGTGCTATTTCTGGACCGGTGCCGGTAGTGGCATCGGGGTTGTCGTCCTCATCGGTCACGGTCGACTTGGGGTTAACCGTCTCCGTGCCGGTTAGGGTCTCACCCGCTCCCAGGGTCACCGTCAACTTGGTTCCGTCGCTGCTCCAGCTAACGGTGCAGTCCGTGCCGTAGTCTTTTGTCCCCTCGGCTGAAGTGTTGAGCTTGTCGTTTACTTCAGAGCAGCTATCGAGTGTATCGGTGTCCACCGCCCTGCTGAACTCGAAGACCAGTTTGTCACCCTCGTTGACAGTATCCGAATTGTCGGTATCGATCCAGTCGATATCCTCCAGCATGAACGCCTCTTCAAAGGTGAAGCTCTCCTCCGCCGGTGTGGCGTCTTCATTGCCCGCCTTGTCCACCGCCTTGGCTTCGATCTCATACTCTACCGCATCTTCCCAGTCAGGCAAGGAGGTGTACTTCCACGTTGAGAAGTTGGTGCCGGTGTTTGTAGCATCGACCCATGTCGTTGACGATTCCCAGCTATTGCCGTCCCAGTACTCACTGGCGTCGGTATCCCTTATCTTCAGCTTCACCGTCTCTACCGTTGGTGCTTCATCTGAAGATGTGCCGGTGATCTCGTCAAGCTCGTCGACGGTAGCATCGATGGCGTCTATGCCGGTCTTCGGGTCCTCGGTATCCCAGATGAAGGTCTCGGTAGTTTCATCGCTCCAGTTGGCATCGTCATCCAGGGACTTGGCCGTGACCTCGACGTCGTAGGTGGTGTCATCTCCCAGCTCGCTGGTGCTGGGCTTGTCGGCGGAGGCAACTTCCCAGTCCTCGTCATCGCTGTTAAAGGTGCCGTCCTCCGCTTCGGCGTCGAGCCATTCCTCAGTTGTCTCCCACGAATCGCCGTCCCAGTACTTATCATCGCTGTCGCGCTGGATGGTCACCTTCACCTCTTCGATGGTGCCGTCATCGGTGGCGCCGCCGGTGATGTCGGGCGCGGTTTTCACCTCGGCCGCGATATCGTCGATGGTACACACCGGTTCATCCGTGCCTGACGGCGTAGCTGTAGGGGTGGGTGTCGGTGTTGGGGTAGGCGTAGGCGTAGGAGTTGGTGTAGGGGTTACCGTAGGTGTAGGTGTCGGCGTAGGTGTTGGTGCCGGCGTCGGTGTAGGCGTTGGTTCGGGCAGCGAGAGGTTTACCCTGTATTCGAACCAGGTATCTGGGACGGCATCTATGACCTCATCGTTGCCTGCCTTGTCCCTCGCCATGATTTCGATGCCGTAGGTGTTCAGGTCCTGCCAGAATGCCAGCGGTGGCGTAGTTGTGGAGCTGATTTTCCACGACTCGGTGTTCTCATCAAAGATGCCATCGGAGGCCGTGGTAAAGATCCATACCTCGTCTATTTGCCACGCGGAGCCGTTCCAGCAGGGCTCGCCGGGATTGTAAGTATGGCTGCCATCGTCCTGCCATATCCGCATCCGCAACGCATCGAGCTTGCCCGGAAACGGGCCTCCACCCGAGTCGGCGGCAGTCCCGGTGACCTCATTGAGGGGGGTACCCTCGGTGGCGTCATAAGGGTCGGAGATGGCGGTGATGCTGCTGTTGTTTGGCAGTGCGTCGTCTATAATGAAGGTCACTGAGACTGGTATAGTCGAGTCTGGCCCGGTCTCCCACACTTTAATCTCGACCGTGTATTGCCTGGCATTCTCCCAGGTACCCGGCAGTGCATTGGTTGTGCCGGCTTTGGCGATTTCCCACTCCTCCTCATCCGCGTTGAAGCTGCCATCTGTGGCATCGGTCTCGATCCAGGTTTCCTGTGTTTCAACCCACGTCGCGCCGTTCCAGTACTTAAGGTCATCCCGCTTGACTCGCATCTCCACCTTGGTGATCGTTTCCAGTGGGGAAGCCTCGACCACGCCGGTGATCTCAAAGAGGTTTGTGTCCGTCACATAGTCCGTGAGGGTAAAGGGATTTATGAATCCGGTCAACACCCCGTCAAGGTCGGCTATAACATCGAAGTGCTCGAGAGCGTCCACAGGGGTTTCGTAGTTGCCTGCCTTGTCAACTGCTCGGCATAGGACCATGTATGCGTCGTCTCCAGGCGTGTCCCTATGCGTCCAGAAAGCCAGGCGCGGCGTGGTGTTGTAGTCTATCTTCCAGGTTGAGAAGTTCGTTCCCGTGTTTGTAGCGTCGAGCCATACGTCAGGCCCCTGCCATGCAGTGCCGTTCCAGAACTTCCAATCGCTTTGGCGCTGTATCAACACCTCCACCCTGTCGACCTCGCCGCCTGCAGTGTCGCTGGTTTGGCCGGTTATCGATGTGATATCATCGAATGGTATTTCGTCGGGAATGGCGTTGATGCTGGAGTTGGGCGGTATTCCGTCCCACTGGAAGCTGTATATATATGGATATGGGTCATACAGGTAGCCATCCCATGCCCTGGCGGTAATGGTGTAGACAACGTCCTTGTCGAAATCACCCCCGGGCATCTCTCCAGGCGTCAGCCCGGTGTCGTATTGCCAGTGCCACTGGTTACCCCATACGTTGGTTAGCGTTTGAGCCTCATCCCACGTGTCTGGGTTTTGTGACTCTGTTTGCCACTCCCCAGCGTCGGCGTGCCAGTAGTAGGTGACGGTGTTCTTGGTGTATGCCAACTTCACCTTCACCGCCTCCACTTCCAGAGGCATTTGGGCAGCGGATGTCCCTGTAACGGGGTCGAGGCCAGCGACATATCCAGTGATAGTGACAGGGTCGATGTAGGTATTCGGTGGTGGTAGGGCTGCGGCGCTTGTCATCGCCGCCGGCACCATTAGCGCTACCAAGGCAACTAGCATCAGAAGTGCCACTATCAGTCGCCATGCTGGTTTAAACCTCTTCTTCATCTCTTAGTCTCCTTTTCCCATAGCTCTGACCGTTCTGAGCCAGAGCCCCGAGCGAGCCTGGTCTCGTGTTTTCTGCCTTAAATATATGGTAACTAACAGCAAACCAGGTACGAGCCTGTTTTTACATGGCATCACTGGCCCGACGGCCTTTCCGCTCCCCGCTTTCTATTCTACATCGCCAGCGACAAACCAGCAACCACTATCAGTGCACCTGCCACAATCCAGGGCATGACCAGCCCGAGCTTATACACGCAGTACTATAGTGCCGCCGACGGGACGTCGTACCATTATTTCCCACGGTTCGTTGGTGGGCAGCCGCCCATGAGTGTTTGGTCTGTAACCTTGGTCACCGTCACATCATACGAGCCTTCACCCGTGGCGGCGACTTCATAGGCATAAGAATTAGCTGTGGGCAATTATGAACTCATCACCCCAAAGGGCTGCTTGCTGCCATTGCCCCAGAATGATCAACCTTATCACGGTTAGATCCTGAGCATTTACCTCCCCTCACCATCTGGTCGAAGCTGCCATAGCCCCGCAGGATCAAACCGCACATCTCTTCTCTCTTTAGGGGATATACATCCCTCCTGGGAATTCCGTAATTATGCCGACAAGGAATTGTTTTAGTAGCTGTAGGTCTGCTGAGTCAGCAACGGGAGGGTCATTGTCATTAACATCGGCGGCAAGGAAATCATCGCCAGTGAGCGTTATGATCCCCACTATATGCTGGGCTATTAGCTGGGCGTCTGCCGAGTCAATTGCACCGTTGCCACTACCCAGCGGGTGAACATCACCCTCAAGTCTACTGGTAATGCTAAAGGTGCAATCGGTCACTGGATATGGAGTTATCGGCTGCGGGTCACCTGCCGTGCCATCATAAAGCGATGTCACCTCAATATCCAGCAGGCTTGATTCTCCAACACTGCCGACCGCATGTAGTCGCACCGTGGCAAATAGAAAACTGCCTGTTGGCCCCGGCGAAGCCCCGGTGGCCGCTGTCATGGTAGTGGTGTCGCCCACCGTATGAAAACTAACACTGCCAAGGTCTCCGCCAAACACATCCTCCACATGAACCACCGACGAATCATAGGTAAGCGATATGGTAGCTGAGCCTATGCCATCTGGGTCATCGGTAACTATTGTGATGTCGAC
>JAUWRG010000038.1 GCA_030610655.1 Dehalococcoidia bacterium | reverse complement strand
TGATCCATATTCCGCAAAAACCGTTCGCGGCGCGTTTCCTTCCTCTTGTTGTCATAGGCCATTGAGGCGAATGTGATCTGTTTCATTTCAATCCCCCGTTGCTGTGGAATAATCTATGTAGCTATTATCTCATAGTTCTATCGCCAACGGGAACTTATTCAGAGATTCCTTAAGATATTCAATGTATCATCGAATCATAGAATATTTGAAAGTAAGGTATTGCTATAGCGATATCGCACTTCGCAAGGAAACTGTGGAAATCTGGAACATGCTCGGCATGGACTATCGGCATATAAAATGCAATTGCGTGCTATAGTTCCGACATACCAAGAAGCTAGCCTCTACATGCATTATTGGGCTATCTCTGGGGTTCGATGATGACCTTGATGCAATCGTGTTCCTGTGGATGGGTGACGAGATTGAAGCCCAGGCCCGTCTCCTCCAAGCTCAGCCGGTGGGTGATCATGTCGCGTACCGGCACACGGCGAGCGCGGATGAGCTCCAGCGCCGTGGCCGAATTCTCGGGAGGACCAGCGTAGGCGCTGGTGATGGTTATCTCGCTGCGCCAGAACAGCTCGTTCACCGGGATGGGGATGGTGACGCCCTCCCTGGTGGCGGCGAAGATCAGCGCAGTGCCCCCACGCTCCACCGATTGTAACGCCTGAGTGAGCCACGCCCCGCGGCATAGTATCACCAGGTCGGCCAAACGGCCGTCATTCACATAACGCAGCCTAGCTGGCACATCGTCCTCTGAGTCTATTACAGCATCAGCCCCAAACCGCCGCGCCTGTTCCAGCCGATAACTGATGGTATCCATCGCAATCACGCTGCCTGCCCCCAGCGCACGTGCCAACGCTACATGGAGCAAACCGGTCATGCCGCTGCCGGCGACTAATACGCTCTGGCCCGGCTGCATATGCGCCAGCCTCTGCCCGCGCACCACGCAGGCCAGCGGCTCGGTAAACGCCCCCTCTTCGTAGGAGACTTCGTCGGGAAGCACGAATACGCCGCGGTCAACGTTGATCGCTGGCACACGAACGTACTCGGCGAAGCCACCGGGGTCGAAATTGGTGCTGCGCAGGGTATCGCAGACGCTGTGATGCCCGCTGAGGCAGTAATGGCAGGTATTGCATGGGACGTGATGGGCCACGGTGACGCGGTCGCCCTCTTTGTACTTCTCCACTCCCTCTCCGACATCGACAACCTCGCCGGCGATCTCATGGCCCAGCACCAGGGGTGCCTTGTGGATGCGGTACCATTCCATCACATCGCTGCCGCAGATGCCGCTGGTTATCACCTTCACCAATATCTCGCCGCGACCGATCTGCGGCACGAGCATCTCCTCCACCCGCACATCCTGGTTGTTATACCACACTGCAACGCGCATATTACGTTCCCCCTCCCATTGTCGCTCTATTCAGACCTTTTGTAAAGCAGTTTTGTTGCTGGGAAGATGAAAATGATGAAAAGCCCCACTAGAACCAAGGCATCTATAAAAACCATCGTGCTTGGAGCTGCCGAAAAAGACTGCTCTAGTCCATCAACCGTGTAGGTGAGGGGCATTACATGAGAGAGATACTGTAGCGCAACGGGCATGGCTGAAACGGGGAAGACAACACCACAAAGAAATATCATCACAAAGCGAGGCAAATTGAGCAAAGTTTGAGCTTCATATACCTCTTTCACTATAACGCACAGGAGAGCCCCGAGGGATGAGAAGACCAACAGCGATGGTATGAGAATCAATACAAGATAGAGTATGTTGGGATGGAGCCCCAGAACAAGTACCGAACCCACGGTTACTATGGTTGCCATCATAAGTCCGAAAACATCGCCTCCTAGCACCTTCCCAAGAAGCACTGCAGGCAAACTGATAGGTGCCAAGAGCAATCTTTCCAGAGAGCCAACCCGAGTCTCAAAATTGATAACTACAGCCGCTGCAGCGGTGGTGCTGAACAGAACCGTCATCGCAATGAGTCCAGGCACTAGGAGTGTGTCCGAGTAATAGCTTCAGGCAGGCATAAACGGGTATAATTGGAGTAAATCTCAGTGAGGTGCGCCTATGAGCAAGACCTTTCGCCCCTATGAACCCGCCCAGACATTCCTCATGCCGGCATCAATGCGTGACTGGCTGCCCGGCGACCATCTGGCCTACTTCATCTCGGACGTAGTGGACCACCTTGATCTCTCGGCGATAATGGAGCGCTACGCGGGGGAGGAGCGTGGGTATCCACCCTACCACCCGGCCATGATGGTGAAAGTACTCCTTTACGCCTACTGCATCGGGGTAGCTTCGTCGCTGAAGATAGAGAAGCGCGTCTGCGAAGGCATCGCCTGATCTCTTCTCCAGATGTGCTATTTTCTTCGTCCCATCAGTGAAAAAACAATGGTTCCGAGCAGAACAACTGTAAGCCCAAGAGTAAAGACTATAGGCCAGTATGGAGGCGACTCTTCCTCTTCTTCCTCAACATCGAACAGCTCGTCTGACTCTAATGTCAGGAACTTGTCTCTGACCTCCTCCCACTGCTGCGCAAAATCGGCTTCTTCAGCCGCCGTTGCGTTTTCGGTCTTCACCTTTGTCCTCAGCTCGAAGAAGCCGTCAGGAAAGATGCCCTCCAGGACGCGAGTTTCAAAGGATTCGCCGGTGTCCATGTTGGTGATTTTGTACCAGAAGACATCCAGATCGAAATTCTCCTTCGTCACCCCCTCGGCCAGCTCAACTTCCGCTGCTCCACGGGTGAACGCCTGGGTAACGTACTCAAAGGTAGCCTTGCTGCCCTTACTGGGATGGCCGTATTTGACAGCGAAATCCGCCATGTTAGGCACATCCTCTGGCCAAAGCTGGGAGAATGCCAACTGCAACACCCTGAAGGTGAGGACCTCGCAGACCGATAAGCTGCCATCGGGAATACTTATGCTATCAACCTCGATCTCGATCCGCTCCATCCCTCTGCTATAGCCTACTAGGTCGTCTTCCTCGACGGCGAACTTGTACAATTCACCGTCCTCATCGAAGATCCAGATGGGCATTAGTTCTGTTTCCTCAACCGAGCCGCTGGCGCCAGATGGCGCGTGAGCATAAGCGGGTACGGCCAGCAAAGCCGCTGCCATCACCAGCGTCAGGGCAAGCATCAGGACCAGGCTGAAACCCTTTGCTTTAGAGATTCCACGTAACTTGAGTTTACTCATGTCATTGCCTCCTTATCCTAGGATCGGGCAGGAGGCAAGCTCCCGCCCGGTTCGATTCTTCTTCAGTTATCAGGTGAAGAGCCTGCCAATTTGATAGATAAGCGTCGCCACTATCCAGCCCAGGACAAGGGTGTAACCAATGACAAAGCCAGTCCATCTCCAGGAGTTGGTCTCCCGTTTGACGATGGCGATAACCGCCATACACGGGACGTATATCAGGGACATGGCCATGAAGGCGAAAGCGATGAGCGGTGTCCAGCCCAGCTCAAAGCCGATGACACTCCCCAGACCCCCAAGCTCTTCAACACCGGTGAACAGGACGCCAAATGTGCCTACCACCACCTCTTTGGCTAGGATACCGAAGATGAGGGTCACTGCTGCTTGCCACTGGCCAAAGCCAGCGGAGCTGAATATGGGAGCGATCGCCCTTCCTATGGGCTCAAGGGCACCAACGTAGTTCAAGAGCCAGACGAGCACCACTATGCTGAAGATGATAGTTCCCGCCCTGATCAAGAACACCCTTCCTCTCTCCCACATGTGTATTACGACTCCAGTGATCGTGGGAAGGCGGTATGGAGGAAGCTCCATAACAAAGTGGCCGCTTTCGCCGCGTACCAGTCTTTTACGGAATAGCCACGCCAGTAAGATGGCAAGGACAATTCCCATAGCGTACATGGAGAAGACCACCAGCCCTTGGTAAGCGGTAAAGAAAGCGGCCGCAAACAGCACATAGACCGGTAGGCGGGCCCCGCAGGACATCATAGGGTTAACCAGGATGGTGACCAGCCTGTCCTTGGGGTTCTCTATAGTCCTGGTGGCCATAATAGCCGGGACGTTGCAGCCAAATCCCAACATCATAGGAACGAAGGACCTGCCATGAAGCCCGATTCTGTGCATCAAGCGGTCCATCACAAAGGCGGCGCGGGCCAGGTAGCCGCTATCCTCCAGTATCGATAGAGCGATAAAGAGCAGGAATATCACCGGCACAAAGACCAGCACCGCGCCCACACCACCGATGATACCATCGGCGATCAGAGAGCCGAACCACGCTGGCGAGATGCCCGCCGCTGGACCAGCCAGCCAGCCGAATCCTTCGTCGATCCAGTCCATGAAGGGGCCGGATAGCACGAAGGTAAACTGAAACACCCCGTACAGTATGGCCAAGAACAGAGGGATGCCCAGCCACCTGTTGAGCACCACTCTGTCTATCTTGTCGGACAGCATTAGCCTCTCGATGGCAGGCTTCTTGAGGACATCATGCATTAGCCCACTGATGAAGCCGTATCTGGCATCGGCAACTATCGTCTCAGCCTCGTCTCGGTAAACGCTCTTAAGATGCGAGAGGCTCTCTTGCCAGGCCCGGCTGAGGCTTTTGTCACCAGGCTCATCTGGTAGCACTTGTTCGTTGTCCACCCTTCACCTCCTTGAATTTCTTGATTATTTCCTCGTCCTCCTCCAGGAGCTTTATCGCCAGCCACCTTGGGGAGTAACGGCGAGCAAGGGGATTGCCGTTGATGATCTGCTCCAACTTCGCCAGTTCACGCTCCACCTCGCGACCATAATCCAGCCGCAGGCCTAGCACCTCAACCTTGCCCTCGGCGACATCGACCATGGTCTGCAAAAGCTCAGATGTCCCTTTGTTGCGATTAGCCACCAGCGGCACCACAGGTACCCCAATAAGGCGGGACATCTCCTTGACGTCGATCTGGTACTTTCTGGACTCAGCCATGTCCATCATGTTGAGGGCTATTATCAACTTCACCCCCATTTCCAACAGTTGCACCGCAAGATAGAGATTGCGTTCCAGGTTCGAGGCGTCGACGATGTCAACCACTACATCCGGTTTTTCGTCCACTATGAAGTCCCTGGCAATGACTTCGTCCAGAGAATAGGCAGTTAGGCTGTAGACCCCAGGAAGATCGACAACACTTATGTTGTAGCCATCATGGCTGCAACTTCCCACCTTCTTCTCCACAGTGACCCCGGGCCAGTTGCCCACGTGCTGCCTGGCCTTGGTCAAATTGTTGAATACCGTAGTCTTGCCTGAATTGGGGTTCCCTGCTAAGGCAACAGTTATCTCTTTAGCCAATTCTTTTCGTCCTCCTTTCTGCTTTCATTGTGCTTAACATTTAAAGCTACTGCATCCTGGCCAATTCGCATTCACCATTTTGCCCTAGATCGTTTCTATAAGCCGAACCAGTTCCTCCATGATGAGTGATAGCATAACTTTGTCCTTTACGCCCTTGAGTTACTTGACCATGATTTTATGAGCCACACCATGCCCCAGACACAACCTCGATCCCCTAAGGTCCAGGACCACAGGACCGCGCCCCTGACTATTAATCACTCTCACTTCTACGCCTGGGGTCAGCCCCATGTCGGCAAGCCTCCTCTGTAGCCCCCAGCCAGCTCTAACACCGACCACGTGGACAACTTCGCCAGCGCAGATCATACTTAGCGGCATCATAGGCTTCTCTCTAACTTACCTCCACGTAGATATTGGATGCTTCTTCTTTGCGCAGAGTGAGGCAATAACCCTTCACCTTTATCTCGATTGGGTCACCCAAGGGGGCAACCCGCTGCATCTCGACCTCTGTACCGGTTACCACTCCCATATCGATGATGCGTCTGTGGACACTGCCTTTACCTCGAACCCTGACGATTTTACCCTTCTCCCCGGATTTCAATTCATCTAAGGACTTCACCACCATGTAACTCCTCCATATTAATTCTATTCGGTTTATTCCTTCGTTTACGTTTTACAGCTCGGACAGTAGCCTTCCATGCTGAGTTCAATTCCTGTTATGTAAAACCCGCTTTCCTGCCCAACCTTGCTTTTCAACTGCTCAGCAAGGGGACATTGAAACTCGACGACTCGCCCACAACTGAGGCAAACAAGATGATAGTGTTCAATAGCTCCTCTAACCTCGTAGTAGCGATGCCCTTTCGTGCCAATTTTCACTTCGTTAATCAAGCCGAGTCTGATAAATAGCCGAAGGTTACGGTAGACTGTAGATAGGCTGAGGTCCGGTCTAATTTCCTTTGCCTTGCGATACAGCTCATCGGCATTGAGATGGCCACCTCTTCGGATTAAATCCAGAAGGAGCAATCTCTGACGCGTAATCCGTTGGCCATTCAAACTGAAAACGGGCGCTTTCGAACCTTGCAATTCCTCACTCATTTTCTCATGCATTGTGCTAATGTTAGGCATATCTAACTTTCATTGTAAAAAAAATTACTGCTTATCTCTCTTCCTCGAGGCATCTTGCCACTAGCTCTTCATCACGCTCACCATGATCAAAGTAGTAGTCGAACCCCTGTAGCAACACAGGTTCTCCCCTAGGACATGTCAAGATAAACTCCACAAACTTGGTTAGCCTCTTTATGCTGCTCGAGCTCAGCCAATGCTCTAGCTTGCAGGCATCCACCTGAGATACTTCACGATCTACGCCCAGTATTTCGGACAGAAAGCGAAACAGCACCTCGTGACGGTGCACAACGTCTTCAGCTATCCTCCGGCCCTCGTCAGTAAGCTCCACACATCCATATTTGCGGTGCTCCACAAGGCCGTCTTCCGAAAGCTTGTGAAGAGCGGCGCTAACGCTGGGTTTCTTCACCCCCAGCCTTTTGCTGATCTCGGTTACTCGCACCTCGGTTTCCACTTCGCCGAGCTTGGCTATCGCCTCAAGATAGTCTTCCATGCTAGCAGTCTGTCCAGTTATCATTTCATTCTCCGAAAAATGATCCCGCCCCTGACTTTTGTTAGACTAGCCTAACTTTTACTATTATAAGGGCATTTCCGGTTTTGTCAAGGGGGTGTGCTACGAGTTGATCGTTCTGAAAAAAGGGGGCGACAAAGCGGAAAGAACCGATTTAACGACATGATCGTGCTGATGGCCTACGCCGACATGAAACAAGTTATTATTCTGTGAGGTAACTGAACATTCTGAACCGTTCTGCTCTTACTCGGCGTATCTGTTGACTTCGATTCAGTTCCTATGACATCAAGGCGAACGGAAAATACGCCGCTAGCTGGGGCGTTCTTCATACTCTATTTCTTCGTCGTAACAGCCGTATGAATCCCACCAAGAAATTCGCCCTTGGTACAGATTCCATATAACGTTTGTAGTCATCGCCAAATTTCTCAATGAGGCGCCCGTCCTCCTCTCGCATGGCAATGTAAACTGACACCATGGCCACAAAGCCAATAACCATCACTAACCAGTGTTGTGAGATGAGGATTAGTGCAAGGGACAACAGTATCATAGCTAGATACTGCGGATGGCGGACAACAGCGTAGATTCCACTGTCAACCAGGACCGTAGTATGAGTGTAGCTTTCCCCTTTTCGCACTCTAGCCTTGCGGCGAAAGATGAAAATAGGCATCCAGCCGAGGATCATTGACGGCACCCAGACTGCCCACCCAATGTATGACAGCACGTCAAGTCCGGCCCAGTTGTAGAAAAAGAACAAGGACAATGCGAATTGAGCGATTATCCCAAGACAGACGACGGACCAGAAGACCAAGCCCATCCACTTGCTCATATTCAGCCTCCTTTTGTGTCATACAACCGTGGTAGCCAACGTTGTGTGCTTCGTCATTGAGTCAGGTGCATGGTGGCGAGCGCAAGCAGCCAGCAAAATGGCCGGACGCTGCGGCCATACATCAAGGAGGCTTTATGCATACAAACATCGGATAAATCTCTCTTCCCAACCCTGGAGGCCTAAACTCCATTTGCCTGACTTCAAACCCCACCTCACTCAACAGACTATGCCACGTTTCAAGACCGAAGATGCCACACACGTGGCGATCATGGTATAAAGCCATCCTTCCACAGAAGGACCATAGTCAGCTACAATTTGTCCTTCTGCTGAAGGAAAGAGAAAATAGCCCTGGGCATCCTCTTGATCTCTAAATAAAGCATAGGGCACCTTACCGGTGGCATCATCTATTGCCCCTATGAGGGTTAGATAGGGCCCCCTGCTCTTTCCTGTTCAATCCTTCGGGGAAGGACCATCTCCTTCATGGGGTGATCCTTCGAAGAAGGACGAAGAAGGACTCAGAACAGTTATGGGATGACAAAATCATAGCACATTAATCATAGAACATTAACATAAGTCAATTCAACCTCTTGACTAAATTAGCGCTTAGGGATAAACTTATAGTACGAATCTGACCTTTGGAGGAGGTAGGGAGATGATAGGGTTTTTGTTTTGGCCGGTTAGGAAGATTTTCTCCAGCATCGCTAGAGGGTGGGAGCATGTTCCAGAGAAGGCCACGGTGTCTCTCGAACTGGGGAAAGGGATTCGCGACAAGGTAGTTTCTTCAGCGTCCCTTGAGCTGGAGAAGCGTGGCCCCCTGGTAGAGGCCCGGCCTAAGAAAGTCTCCACCGTAATCGCTGGAGTGGGGAAGTATGTCCCGGAGAAGATAATTACTTCGGCATCCATCGAGGAAAGGCTGGAGCTTGAGAGGAAGTTCAGCATGCCGAAGGGCACTATCGAGCAGATAACAGGAGTGAGAGAACGGCGGCATATCACAGGCGAGCAGTATTCCTCCGATATGGCGCTGAAAGCGAGCCAGATGGCTTTGGAACAAGCGGGGGTAAGCGCTGATGAGCTCGATGTAATCATATTCGCTTCAGCCTCACAGGAGATTGGGGAGCCGGCCACTGCCAACATCCTCCAGGACAAGCTGGAAGCGTGGAACGCTCATGTCTTGGATGCAAAGAATGCCTGTAACAGCTTCCTCAACGCACTCGACATTATGGATGCCTTCATTCAGACCGGTCGCTGTCGGGGCGGCCTGGTGGCTGCCGGGGAGGTGCTCTCCCCAGTCATCAACTGGAACATCGAGAGTCCTGAGGATCTGGAGCTGGGGTTCGCTGGGTTTACCTTGGGAGATGGCGGTGGGGCAATGGTCCTGAAAGCCAGTGATGATGAGGAGAGAGGGATTCGTGGAAGTTACTTTGCCTCCGACGGCTCTACGTGGGAGCTGGCCACCATCATGGGTGGGGGTACCCGCTTTCCTCATGATGACTCACGGAATTACTTCACCTCTGACAGCATCAGGATCGCTAGGCTCGCTATGAGGAATATCCCAACTGCTATCAAGACAGGGCTCCAGAGGGCCGGATGGGGAGTTGAGGATGTGAAGTTGTTAGTGCCGCACCAGGTCACACAAGATCTCATCGAGAGGATCAGCAGAATGTGCGGTTTTCCCCCTGAAAAGTCTATAATCACCCTCACCAAATACGGCAACACCGCAGCGGCGAGCATTCCTATGGCCCTGGCTGAGGCGATAGAGACTGGCCGAGCTCATAAGGGGGATAATGTCCTTCTAGTGGGCGGGGCTTCTGGGTGGAGCGCCGCCGTCATCGCAGTGGTTCTCTAGATCCCTCCGGGGTAGGCCGCAACGGCACTAGATAAAGCTGCCCGTCAGCCTGGTTTATGCCTGCGGTCTGCTTTCGCATTGCGACCATTGAGGGAGAAGGAGGTTAGAAAGGTATCAAGTTTAGTAGCAGTGTTGGCATCGATGCTCCCACAGGGAAGGTCTGGACGCTGATTGACAATCTTGAAGAGTGGCCCCAATGGATACCGTCCATAAAGAAAATTGAGATGGTTTGCGAAGGACCGTTGGCAGTAGGCTCGCGGCTTCGCATTACAGTGAAGGCTGGCATTCAAGTCAAGCTCCTGCTAACGGTTGCGGAACTGATCCCAGAACGATGTGTAACCATGCACGGGAAAATCCTGGGTATGAAGTTGATACGCTCCTACATATTGGAATCCAAGGGTCACGAAACTATAGTTACCGCCAGCGGTGAGGTCTCGGGGCTCCTGGCCTGGCTGGTCCGCCGAAGCGGTCAAGCACTATCATACGAGATTGTACAAGCATTGAAGCAGAAGATCGAGAGTTAGGCTTCGATCACTAACTGCCCTCATCGCAAAGCTCTGTTTATTGCCACGATATTGATGTTGTAATTTTTATTCAGACTGAATGAGAAAATAGGGGTAACTAGAATGACAACCCAAAGTAGAATCTACATGGGGATAGATGTAGGTTCAGTAAGCCTAAATATAGCAATAGTCGATGAAGAGTTAAGGCTACTGGGAAGCGTATATGAGAGGACAAGGGGACAGCCTATCCCGGTGCTGATTGACATTTTGGAAGGTCTCAAAAAGGACTTCCCCAGGCTAAATGGGGTCTTAAGCACCGGCAGCGGTCGTAATCTCATAGCAGACACCCTGGATATAGAGAAAGAGAATGAGATCGCAACCCAAGCTAAGGCTACAGCCCATTTTCATCCCGAGGTTCAGACAGTTATTGAAATCGGAGGACAAGATTCAAAGCTCATTTTCCTCGAGCGGGATGAAAGAGGCGGGAAAATAATCATTGTAGATCATGCCCTTAATGAGATATGCGCCGCAGGGACAGGTTCTTTCCTCGATCAACAGGCACAGCGTCTGGGAATATCTATCGATGAGGAATTTAGCAATCTAGCTCTGAGATCCAAAAAGCCAGCTACCATCGCCGGCAGATGCAGTGTTTTTGCCAAATCCGACATGATGCACTTGCAGCAGGAAGGGATACCAAAAGAAGATATTGTGGCCGGCCTCTGCTATGCTTTGGCAAGAAATTATATCAGTAATCTAGGTAAGGGGAAGAGGTTCAAAAGGCCTATAGCTTTTCAGGGGGGTGTCGCAGCGAATAAAGGAGTGGCTAAAGCTTTTGAAGAGCTATTAGAGCTCAAGCCAGGGGAACTAATTATCCCTCGGTATTTTGATATCATGGGGGCTTTTGGAGCGGCAGTCACCGCCTTGGAAAGAAAAAATGGCGGTCCTTTCGAACTTCAGCGAACAATAGACGATCTGCGACAATGCCTGGTTGAAAAGGCCAAAGAGATAAAAACAAGCCACCTGGAGAGATTGATCTATAAAGGAAATGGCTCTCATGGTGAGAATTGTCTTTCGAAGGAAGGTCAAAAAGATAAGATATACGTGGGGATCGATGTTGGCGCGGTGAGCACCAATGTCGTTATTCTAGACGAAGGCAAAAATCTACTGGCAAAGAGATATCTAATGACAGGAAGCGAGCCAATTGAGTCGGTGAAGAAGGGTCTGGAGGATATAAGTCATGAGATAAAGGATTCTGTGGAAGTTCAGGGCGTTGGGGTCACCGGCAGTGGTCGCTATTTTGTAGGAGATTTTGTCGGCTCCGATGTGGTAGTAAATGAAATCACCGCTCAAGCCAGGGCCACTTTGGATATCGATAAGACTGTGGATACCATATTTGAAATAGGAGGGCAGGATTCAAAATATATCTGCTTGAAGAATGGTTCGGTAGTAGATTTTGAAATGAACAAGGTTTGTGCGGCGGGAACTGGGTCCTTCCTTCAGGAGCAAGCTAATAGACTGGGCGTAAGCATTGAAGAGGAATTCAGTAACCTTGCCCTTACCTCGAAAAGCCCTGTTGACCTGGGTACCCGATGCACTGTTTTTATGGAATCCGATCTTATCCATCATCAGCAGGCAGGTTCAGCAAAAACCGATCTCCTTGCTGGCCTTTCCTATTCCATCGCTAAAAACTACCTGGAAAAGGTGGTGGAGAATAAGAAAATCGGCAGGAAGATATACTTCCAGGGGGGAGTGGCCGGGAATAAGAGTGTGGTGGCTGCCTTCGAAAACATCCTGGGAAGAGATATCATTGTGCCTGATGACTACAATGTAACTGGTGCTATGGGCGCTGCTTTAATTGCAATGGGAAAGAGGGAAAATGCAACCCAAAAAAGCAATTTTGCCGGTTTCCACCTTAAGGACAGGGACTATAAGAGCAGAACCTTTGAGTGTAAACATTGCCCCAACCACTGTGAGATAAAGCGGGTGACTATAGGGGGCGAATTCAGGTCTTTTTATGGCGGCATCTGCGATCGTTACGAAATAAAGGAGAACAAATCCAACCAAGCAGACCTTCCCGATCTTTTTGAAGAGCGGGAAGAAATGCTCATGAGCTACTACAAGGAAGATGAAGTCAACTCGAATTCTATGGTGATTGGTATTCCACGGATGCTCATGTTCTATGAGCAATTTCCGCTATGGTCCACCTTTTGGAGGACACTGGGGTTTAGGGTGGTGATCTCTGATAAAACCAATACAAAACTCATCCATAAGGGGCTTCAGGAGGTTTTGGCTGAGACCTGTTATCCGATGAAGATCGCTTATGGGCATATGGTAAATCTCATCGAGAAAGGTGTTGACTATATATTTCTGCCCAGCATTATTGACCTCAAGAAAGAGAGGGACGATGTAGCCAGGAGCTACAACTGTCCCTTTATTCAGGGCGTTTGCTTTATGATCAGGCCCGCTTTTGAAGATAAAGTGAAAATTCTGAGCTCAACTATATTTATGGCCGAGGAAAAGGAGAACCTTAAGCAGCAATTGCTAAAGATGGGTAGGGAGTTTGGTAAAAAGAAGAGGGATGTTATTTTAGCGATAACTGCGGCCCTCAAAGCTCAAGAAGAGTTTGATAAGAGGCGTCAGGAAAGGGGTCAAGAGATACTGAAAACCCTCAAGCATGATAACGAGGCAGTTGTAATAATAGGGAAGCCTTATAATGTTCATGATATAGGACTAAATCTAAACCTTCCTAAGAAAATGCGAAAACTGGGGATGTTAGCGATCCCCTTCGACTTACTGCCTTTAGGTTCCGTTGAGTTACCTTCCTGCTACTCCAATCTGGTTTGGAAGAATGAGCAAAATCTTTTAAGAGGAGCGATGCTCGCTAAGGGGAACAGGAGTTTGAATCTTATAATGATCACCAATTATGGCTGCGGCCCCGATGCCTTCTTCGCCAAGTATCTTGAGGACACCATGGAGGAAGATCCCTATTTGGTTCTGGAGGTGGATGAACATAGTGGTGATGCTGGTATGACGACCAGAATTGAGGCTTTTCTCGATACCCTTAGCAGGGCAAAAGGAGAGGCGGAGGTGGATAGGCAAGAGGATTTGAATGTAGTTAGACCCTCGGGGGGGATGACTATCTTTAAACCCTCAAGGAGAGTGAAGGAATTAGAAAGAACCCTTTATATCTCTTACATGTCAGGGCACTCCACTATTATGGCTGTTGCTTTCAGATCAGTGGACATCGATGCCCAAGTTTTGCCAAAGCCTGATGAGCTATCAGACGAGCTGGGGAGAAGATATGCCTCTGGCAAAGAGTGTCATCCCTATCTCCTTACAACCGGAGATATGGTTAAGGCGACGCAATCCGAAGGTTTTGATCCTGATAGGTCAGCATTTTTTATGCTTAATTTTGATGGGTCCTGCCGTTTGAGCCAATACGCATTGTCGCAGAAGCTGGTTCTCAAGAGACTGGGGTTGGGGCATATCCCGGTAATCGCACCTATTACGTCTATCCGCCATGATGAAGCTACCAGGTTATTTGGATTGAACTGGGCGGAGGCTATCTGGAAGGGTTGGTTAGCCACAGATGTCTTATTAAAGAAGTTGCTTCATATTCGGCCCTATGAAGTATGCGAGGGAGAGAGTGAAAGGGTCTATGAAAGGGCAATCGAAGAGATAGCCTCTGGAATTGTCAATGGAAATTTCATGGAAGCCCTGCCCAGATCGATAGCAGCTATGGATGGGATTCCGGTGAAGAGGGAGAACAGACCGATGATAGGCATTGTAGGGGAGTTTTATAGCTGCTTGAACTCGTGGGCAAACAATGAAATAATTAAACAATTTGAGTCATTAGGTGCTGAAGTGAGCCTTGGACCGACCACTACGGATTATCTGGTGTATTTTAATGAGGTATATCCTGAGACTCACTTTGCCAATAGAAAATATCTTGCTGCTCTCTATTATTATTTCAGAAGGCATCCGTTTATGAACTGGAAAGGGAAAATCGAGGGAATGCTGGGAGAGGAGCTTCAATATTGTAAGGTGCCAAAGGTTGAAGAAATGGTCAAGGTTGCCGCTCCTTATGTGAGCGATGCCATAGACCCGGTGGTAACTGTAAATTTGGCTAAGGCGAAAAACTATGCGATGAAGGATTACAGTGGCATAGCTAACCTCATCGTCCTAAATTGCCTTTATGGGACTTTATCCACTGCCATTTATAAAAAGATACAAAAGGAACATAACCGTATTCCTATGCTCAACATGATATATGATGGACTAAAGCAGACTAATGAGATGACAAGGATTGAGGCTTTTGTGCATCAGGCAAAGTTATATCATGAAAGACACTGTATTTCAGAATAGGTGCTTTCAACCCAATGTATGCGAACTCAATCTCAGTCGTTTCTGCCAGCGATCGTCTAGTCCAAAAGCTGTCAACGGAAAGTTGAATGGTCGCTGAGGCGAAGTCATTGCCTCAGGCGCGTCATGGAAACTAACATGGGGGAAAAGCCGCTTCATTTGTCATTGCGAGGTCACCGAAGGCGACCTTTGGAGACTGGCGGGAGGTCCGATTCATCGTCCGATTTATCGGACTCTCGCAAAGCGGAGGACTCCTTGACGGAGGAGTTAGAGGGGAAACTTCACCCTCACCCCAACCCTCTCCCGTCAAGGGAGAGGGACTAAAAGGAGGGTGTATACAATAATTGTTCCAACCTTATGTTATCCGAGTACAGGGGTAGGTTGGACGCCCTTCCGCTGAAGGGCTCCAACCAAGCCTACAGCAGATGCTCTAGGCTCCCCTTTTTTGGTAAGCGCCTAATAAATCAGCAACCACATGAATTGTGGAACGAAGGGGCCTGAAGAATGACAGTAAGTGAAGGGTTCAGGGTCAGAATGACAGAGGGGTATCGTTGCGCTCAGGGCTTCGGCTCATTGCAATGACATGGACTGTTGGGAAAGACAATGTGTCACCAACCATGTGAACGAGTACAATCCCTTGACAAACCGGGGTTTTTGGCTTTAAATTAGGGCATCAACGATCTTGAAGCCCCGCGAGGAAAGCAAATGGTCGTTCTCCAAAAGCCGGTAAAGCTAGCAGGGTCAAAGGGTGAGGAGGAAGTGGTAGCTATATTTGATAGTGGCTCCACCTATTCTTGCATCACGCCTGAGCTCGCAACCAAACTGGAAGTAGTTGTTAAACTCCCTGAGCCTATGGATTTCGTCACTGCCGAAGAGGGAAGGAAATTGACCGCCACCCAAAGGGTTAGCCTTAATTTCTACATTGATGGCTATCGGTTCTCGGACGAGTTCATGCTAATCCCTGGGCTTTCTGAACCAGTGATTATCGGTGCCAAAACCCTTCAGGCATGGAGGATGAAGCTAGATTTTGAAGCTGATGAGGTCATTATTGACCCACGGGTAACTAAACTGAGGCTTCTGTCCCTCTCAACAAAAAGGCTGTTTAGGAATGTAGTTGCCCATCCTTCCGTAGGATCTTCGATCTTTGAAGGATTGGGCGAGTGTGCCTGGTCCTTCCGCTGAAGGACAGGCAAATAGTTCGAAAAGCGAAAGAGGTATGCTCAAGGGCCTGTCCTGAGCCTGTCGAAGGGTAGAGTCCGATGGGAATTATAAAGAAAAAAGTTAAGGTTGCTGGCAGCAAGTCAGAACGAGACTGTGAAGTGTTGTTTGATAGCGGGGCCTCAGCTTGTTTTGTGAGGGAGGATGTTGCTCTTGAGCTTGGGCAGGTGGTTAAAGCTCCTTACCCACTTGCGTTCAGGTTAGGAAATAACACCGTAATGAAGGCGGAGAACACAGTAACCCTCTTTTTGGATATGAAGGGGCATAATTTAGGTTTCTGGTTCCTCGTTGTTGCTGAGCTTCCCTATGAAGTCATTGTTGGTGCTGACTTCTTCCAAAAGTGGAAGATAAAGCTTGACCCTATAACTGAGGATTTCATCATTGATGAAAAAGCACTGGAGATAATGCTTGTTGTTTTAAGCAGGACTTCTCCCCTGTCATTGCGAGCGTGGTTTCCTCTCCCTTGAAGGGAGAGGACTAAGGTGAGGGTGGAAAAGCCAAGCAATCTCTCTCCTTTCCCTTGAAGGAAGAAGATTAAGGTGAGGGTGAAAAAACCAAGTGTAGCAACCTTAATTAAAGGGAAGACAAAATGGCTAAATTAAAGACCGAAGTTGCGAGCCGAAGGCGTGGCAAACTGAGAGGTTTATCAATCCTTCCCGCCGTGGCATTGGTGCTTTCTCTGGGAATAGTGGCAGTGCCCATGGCAGGAACGGCGGAGACTGGAAAACTATAGGGGCTTGCGGGAAATGAGTCAAAGAGGTATACTCAAGGGTAGAGTTCGATGGGGATTATAAAGAAACAAATTAAGGTTGCTGGCAGCAAGTCAGAACGAGACTGTGAGGTGCTGTTTGATAGCGGGGCCTCAGCTTGTTTTGTCAGGGAAGATATAGCTTTCGGGCTAGGGGGAATCGTCACGCTGCCTTCTCCGATCTCCTTCAGGCTGGGAAACAACACCGTCATGAAAGCCGACAGGACATCGGTGTTCCTTTTGGACTTAAAGGGGCATAAGCTGAGTTTCTATTTCCTCGTTGTTGCTGAGCTTCCATATGAAGTCATTGTTGGTGCTGACTTCTTCCAAAAGTGGAAGATAAAACTTGACCCTATAACTGAGGATTTCATCATTGATGAAAAGGCACTGGAGATAATGCTTGTTGTTTTAAGCA
>JAUWRG010000087.1 GCA_030610655.1 Dehalococcoidia bacterium | reverse complement strand
GAGGCGGCAAGGCATCGCCTGGGGGCTGACATAGGGGTGGGCATAACCGGGGTCGCTGGACCCGATGCGGTGGAGGAAAAACCGGTAGGAACGGTGCATATAGCCATAGACGATGGGAAGGAGAAAAGGCTTATCCGCGGGGTTTACCCACCGTTGCGCCATGAGGTGAAGCGCCGCGCCACCTACCATACTCTATTCGAACTGAGGCGAACTCTGCTTTCTATTGAATAGTCCCAAGTATTGCCACACTTCAAGCGTTACTCAGTCCTTTGCCTCTTGTCAAAGAGCCGCTAAAGTATTGTATTGTGATGAAAAGTATGCTATTATCGCGAAAACGCATGGGTCTCGATAAATCGAGGCTGTGAGGGGAGGACTGGTATTTTGTGGAAGAAGGTGAATTATTGTCTGTTGAGGAGATGACCAGGATTCTGAAGGTCAGCAAGCCCACCATACAAAGGTGGTGTCGCGACCGGAAGATACCAGCAGCAAAGATTGGGAAAGCCTACCGCATCAGAAAAGACGACCTTGAAAGGTGGTATGAGGAGAAGCTCGTTGAGGGCGTAAAGCGATAAGCCTCCTGAGATAGAGTCCAAGGTTTAACAATAAGTTGAATTCCAGTCTCCGGGCAGACTTTGTTGCCGTTTGCCAGGGGGTTTTTTGTGTTAATGTCTTAGTGAAAGGGGGTCGGGATGCACCTAATTATTGATGGTTTTGGGGCTAATCCAAGTATACTGGAGAGCGAGGAGCTAATTTACCAGTTCTTGGATGATTACCCTTCCCAAATTGAGATGACCAAAGTTGCGCCTCCCTATGTATTCAGGTACGTAGGCTCAAAACCTGAAGATTGGGGGGTATCCGGCTTTGTGGTTATAGCTGAAAGCCATATCAGCATCCACACCTTTCCTGAGAGACGCCTGGTCAATATCGATGTATTCTCCTGCAAGGAGTTCAACCCTGAGCGGGTGATCAAGGACGTCCAGGCCAAATTTGAGTTGACCGAGGTAGAGACTCACCTCCTTAATAGAGGGCTGGAAAGTTATTACCTGGAGACAGTGGAATCGAAAGCAGTCTGAGCCCCTCAATTGTCAGGGAGGTAGTTGCAAAGAATGAAAAAGCCGGGCACCCCCTTCTCCATATCCCAAGGATGCACTGTCTCTGAGCTTGCCCAGAAGATGGGGGGAACCTCGTTCCAAGCCAGGAATTTGGCTCACGCGGTGGAGATATGGTCTCAGATGCTTGAGGGTGATGTTACCATCTTCTTGGGGCTGGCTGGTGCAATGGTCCCGGCGGGGATGCGCCAGATTATGGTCTACCTGATCGAAAACCGCCTCATCGATTGTCTGGTATCAACCGGCGCCAATCTATTTCACGACCTCCATGAGACCTTGGGGAGGTTTCACTGGCAGGGTAGCGCTCAGGCCGATGATGAGGAGCTGGCGAACTCAAAGACTTTTCGAATCTACGATGTTCTTACCTCAGAGGAGGAATTCGATAAAACAGAACAGTTTGTCATCGATTTTTCCACCAAGTTGGAACTAGACCGTCCCTACACCACAAGGGAGTTTTTCTTTCTACTAGGTAATGAGCTTTCAAGCCAGGGAAATGAAGAGGGGATTCTAACTGCTGCGGCCAAAGCTAACCTCCCCATCTATTGTCCCGCCCCAGGGGATAGCGTTTATGGAACAGCGCTAGCCACGGCTCAGGTGAAGCTTGGGAATCGCTTGCTTTTCGATGTCATCAAAGACGTGGTTGAAATAGTCCAGATCGCCTGCTCTGCCCCCACCACAGGTGTGATCTTCATCGGCGGCGGGACGCCGAAGAACTTCATCCAGCAGGTGGAGCTCTGTGGTCATCTTTACGATAAGGCGCTCAAAGGGCACGAATATGCTATCCAGATCACTACTGATTCTCCACAATGGGGTGGGCTGAGTGGCTGCACCTTTGAGGAAGCCCGCTCCTGGCGAAAGATCACCCCCGATGCAGCGACAGTCACGGTAAACTGCGATGCCACCATTGCCCTTCCCATTATAGTGAGCGCCCTTGGCGAAAGAGCCGCCAAGGTACTTCAAAATAGAAAGAAGCCCTCCTTCACCTTGGGGAAAGAACTAACCATCCTATGAACAGGGAACCTTTTTACCCCCAGCGAAATTTCGCTGCCCTTTCGCCAGAATACTCCGACCTGGAAACATCGAAAGTAGTGATCCTCCCCATTCCCTATGACAGCACCACCGACTGGCGAAGCGGCTCCAGGGATGGTCCCATGGCGATTATCGATGCCTCTCAGTATCTGGAGCTTTATGACCATGAGTTGGACCGGGAGAGCTACCTTGTCGGGATTCATACCCTCCCTGAACTTCGGCCTTCTATGAAGGGACCGGAAGAAACGGTGGAGCGTGTCTATGAAGCAGCTAGTGAACTCGTTCGAAAGAATAAATTTGTAGTGATGCTTGGTGGGGAGCACTCCCTTACCTTGGGTATGGTGAGGGCGTTTCGAGAGGCATTCCCTCGTCTCTCGGTGTTGCAACTGGACGCCCACGCCGATCTGCGAGATGAGTATGAGGATTCAAGATTTAGCCATGCCTGCGTCATGAGGAGGGTGGTGGAGTTTTGCTCCATCGTTCAAGTAGGCATTCGCAGCCTGAGCCAAGAGGAGCATATTTTTATGGAGAAACGAAGAATGCGCCCCTTCTTCGCTCAGGGGCATTCTTTGAGTCAGGCTTCGTTGGATGATATAGTTTCTGCCCTTTCGTCGGAGGTTTACATAACAATTGACTTGGACGTTCTCGACCCGTCGATCATGTCGGCGGTGGGCACCCCTGAGCCAGGTGGCATGGGCTGGTATGAAGTGTTGAGGATATTGCAGCACGTAGCGCAGAAAAGGCGCATCGTGGGCTTCGACGTGGTGGAGCTTTGTCCCAGGGAGGGGCCGTCATCGTGCGCCTTCCTCGCTGCCAAACTCGTCTATAAACTTATCGGGTACTCCCTTTCTCCGTAGGCCTCTTATTTGATTTGGTCCTCCCTTTAGCCGAAGGCTTTGGTATGTTACAATGTTATTCTTCGAGCGTGACAAGTTAATGGTGACACGGTAAAGGGGAGAGATAGGAAGCCGCCGTAACAGCTAAAAGGAGAAGATTGGGCAGGTCGATTCAACTAGGCAAGCTCTTTGGTATACCCTTCAAGCTGCACTATAGCTGGTTTCTTATCTTCATCTTTATCACGGTTATCCTCTCCTATGCCTACTATCCTGAGGTGACTAATGGTTCATGGTCTACAGCAGCCTACTGGGGCCTGGGCGTCTTAACAAGCCTCCTTTTCTTCGCCTCAGTGGTGGTTCATGAACTGTCGCACAGCGCCGTGGCTATTAGAGGAGGCATGCCGGTAAAGAGCATTACCCTTTTCTTTTTTGGTGGCGTTGCTCAGATTACCAAGGAGGCGACAAAGCCCACCACCGAACTCAAGATGGCCATTGCGGGTCCACTGGCAAGCATAGCGCTCGCTGGTCTATACTACGGGATTTTCTGGATAAGCAGCGGCTTTAATGAGTACTTGGCAGTATTGTGCTGGTGGCTTGCATTGATAAATGGCATGCTAGCTGTGTTCAATATGATACCGGGTTTCCCTCTTGATGGCGGCAGAGTGTTCCGCTCTATAGTCTGGCTGGTTACAGGGAACTATATGCGAGCGACACGGATTGCTACAATGGCAGGGCGTGGAGTTGCGTATTTGTTTATTCTTGGTGGCATCGTGCTGCTTTTCCTACCCGAGTGGCGCTTCAACGGGCTCTGGTTCCTCTTTCTCGGCTTTCTTCTATACAGCGCTGCCACGACAAGCTATCGCCAGGCGGTTCTCCTCGATGCACTGAGAGGCTTCACTGCTCAAGATGTGATGACCAGGGATCCTCCCTTGGTTCCTCGCAATCTTACTATCAGGGAACTGATTCAAAGGCGTTTCCTCCCTACCTCAAGCCAATTCTTCCTGGTTGTCGAGGGAGAGAGCGTGGGGGGGTTACTGACTTTGCGACGGATAAAGGGAATACCCAGAGATGAGTGGGACATTACCACCGTAGGGCAGGCGATGACTCCGGTGGAGAAACTTAAAGTGGTTCGTCCCAGCGATGATGCTCTCGAAGTACTGCAGCGAATGGATGAGGAGAGTTTGAATGAGATTGCTGTGGCTGGTGGTGGGAGGGTTATCGGGGTAGTTGTGCGTGAAAGCCTGATTCGTTTTGCCCAAAGTCTCCAAGGACTAAGGAGGTAAATGTCACACCTGTGGCACCTCATGTATCCTCTCCGCCAAACAAAAAAGGGTAGCGTCCTTTCAAAGAATCTTCGATCTGCTGAAGGACGATGCGAATGAAAATGTAGCGTTGCCACTCTGTCCTTCTGCGGAAGGACGAATTCTTCGTCGTCCTTCAGCTGAAGGACGACGCTACGCGGAATGAGGTTTTTAGACAGGCTCCCGCCAGGGAGCCACATACCGCTCCAGTGATGTAAGTGTCGCCTCTCTGTCCTTCTGCGGAAGGACGAATTACAGGTATGGGGGTAGGTTGGGGTCGAATGATCCGACCCTGGTCGCCTCAGTCAACCCCTGTCGGGCATCTGCTCCAACCAGGCCTAGAGCGGATGCTCTAGGCTACCCTTTTTTGAGTGGGCGCCCGGTCCTTCTGCGGAAGGACGAATTCTTCGTCGTCCTTCATCTGAAGGACGACGCTACGCGGAATGAGGTTTTTGGACGACCTCAATAAGTGAAGTTCTTTGACAATCTGGAA
>JAUWRG010000078.1 GCA_030610655.1 Dehalococcoidia bacterium | reverse complement strand
ACTAACTATCAACCATCAACCAACGAACTATTAACCACCAACCACCAACCATCAACCATCAACCAACGAACTATCAACCATCAACCAACGAACTATCAACCTCCGACAAGGCGGCCATCTTGGTAGGCCTCAATAAAGTTTTCGCAGTATTCATCCTGGCCGAGAAGCATCTCGACTGCGAGAAGGGTTGCCATGAGCTGCTTGTCGGTCGGGTCCAGAATGGCGGCGGACAGACCATAGGACACACATAGAGCCAGGAAGTTGCGATTGATCAGGTGGCGCTCCGGAAGCCCAAAGGAGATGTTGGAAAGGCCGCAGATGGTATTCACGCCCGGAAAATCCTTCATGATCTTGTTGATGGCTCCGAGAGCGGCGATTCCCATGCCAATGTCAACAGCAACAGGCTGCACCAGCGGGTCCACATAAATCCTTTCAAGAGGGACCCCCTCATCTGTAAGCTTGTTGATAAGTTCCGAACCGACCTGGACTCTTTCTTCCACGGTGGTGGGCATCGAAGTCTGAGCCATGCACAGGGCGACCACATGACAAGGGTGAGATGTGATAACAGGAAGAAGGGATTGGAGTCGGTCTTGTTCCAGTGAGATGGAATTGATCATCGGTTCGCCTTTGTGGCGTTTGATCGCTTCGGACAAGGCCTTGGGATTGGGACTGTCCAAACACAAGGGCAGATCCAGTTTGCTTTGTACCGTCTCGACCAGCCAGCAGAGGCAATCGACCTCTTGATCCACAAAAGTCCCGGCGTTTACATCAATGTAATGGGCACCAGCTTCGGCTTGATCCCGGGCGATATCGATGATAAACGCAGCATCCCGTTTCTTAACAGCCTCTTCAATGCTCTTCCGACTAGTGTTGATCTTCTCTCCTACAATGATCATCGTTAATCCTCTATTCGAGTCATTAGATATAAACTTAGCATCATAAATACTCAGCTTTCGCCCAAACCAATGTTAGCAATGCTAAAGTATCACAAAATGGCTACCTATAGCAAATCCAACGGCTTTCCTCTTCATGATTTTCCTGCATACTCCTGTGCTCCGCTCACGCTGGTGTGGTGGACTTCGCGGGTACACTGGTGCATATGCCAGAATGCCACCAACGACTCACTGATAACAGCAGGTCAGCGCGGACTTTGCGGAAGGGGTATCCCCTGTTTCGCTTGGATGTGCCGCCGTGCCACCGTGCTGTCTGCACAGCTTTTTGGGGCTTAGAGATGGGTTGCCTCAGGTGCCCCACCTTTCCCCCTTTGGATACGTGGAAAACGACGAGAATACGGGTATCGCGTCAGGCCGGGCCGTATCTTGGAGAGTATGGCAAGGGACACGAGGGACAAGGGAGGACATTGCCCGCATTGTGATAGATACGCTCCATGCCGGTACCTGATGCTCCAAGACCATACAGTCTGTGTCCCATACGGGTTAAATATTCCGCTATTCTGTACAAGAAATGCAATTTCGAGTCAACGTTGGCTATTGCAGGGATGAACGATGGACTAGTTGCGTTTGATCGTTCTGGGCACTTGTCGCTTGGCTACGTATTGACAACAATATCTGAACAGAGATACTCTACTGACATGCCAACGGCTAATCCCCGAAATCTCCTTTACACTGCAAATATGATTCATGACAATGGCTAGTGATACTGAGGCAAGAGTACATGATATCCTGAGCAAGTTACAGAGCCTGGATAAGATACGGGGACTGTTTGCTGAGCTCAATTATGACCCTGCCCATGACCTGCTAAGTCGCAGCGGTTGGGCTAGAGCGGCTGCTGATGCTCTAGCTGAAGACCCTCAGGTTATAGCTTGCCACGATGACTTCAAGATTATTTATGCTCGCCTCAATGCAGACCGCCTGCTGCTTGGTGATGAAAGACCTGTAGTTAATCGCTTGCTCCAGGAACACCCCTATTTGCTATGCCTGTTCTCAGACAAGCAACAGCACCAATGGCATTTCGTTAATATTAAATATGATGAAGATGTAAAAAGGCGACGGCTCTTTCGGCGTATCACAGTTGGTCCTGATGAGCGTCTTCGCACAGCAACGGAGCGCCTAACTCTTCTTGACCTTGAGACCATCAGCGCTGATTTATTCGGACTGTCGCCATTAGCAGTTCAAGCGCGCCATGATGAGGCATTCGACGTCGAGAAAGTTGCCAAGCAGTTCTTCGACACGTACAAGGCAATATTCAGAATTCTCGAAGATGATTTGCGCCATAAAACAAATGACATGCTCTGGGCACACGATTACGCCCTCCAGTTCCTCAACCGCTGTATGTTCCTTTATTTCATTCAGCGCAAGGGTTGGGTGGGGGATAACAGGGAATTTCTACGGTCGTTCTGGGAGAGTTACCAGCGATTCGGCCAGCGCAATGACTCCTTTGTAGATGAATGGCTCAAGGTTCTCTTTTTTGAAGCCTTCAGCAACAAGTTTCATGGTGGGCATAATTACTTTCCCGAAGAAATCAGAGACATACTACAATTGGCACCGTATCTAAATGGTGGGTTGTTTACTGAAAACAAGCTGGACAAAGGGTACAGCGTAAAGATTTCAGACAAACGCTTCGAGCAGGTTTTCAAGTTTCTGGAACGCTACAATTTCACCATAGCCGAAGACAGCCCTCTGGACAAGGAAGTGGCTGTCGACCCCGAGATGATTGGGAAGGTCTATGAAAGCCTTGTCAACATGCCTGAGGATGTGGACAGGAGCGGTGAAGCTGGCATCTTCTACACACCTCGAACTGAGATTGAGCTGATGTGCCGCCTTTCCTTGGTGGACCATTTGACCAATCACATTGGTGACGAAAGAAAGAATTTACTCTACCAACTGGTGTTTGCATTAGAACCGGATGAGAAAACTGATGCGGACAAAGCCGTTGCTGACGCTGCCCTCTGGCCCGACATTAACAAGCGCCTGCACGAAATTACTGTCCTGGACCCCGCTTGTGGCTCCGGTTCCTTTTTGGTCGGGATGCTCAACATTCTTGATGACCTTCAAGAGCGGGCTGGCCAGCAACTCGGCTTTCAGGAGAACTCTTACGACCGCAAGAAACGGATTATCGGACAATCACTGTACGGCGTGGATGTGATGGACTGGGCTTGTCATATAGCAGAATTGAGGCTCTGGCTTGCCCTGATTATTGACGCAGACTTCTCTCCTGAGGAGCTCCACATCAGGCGGGAGCCATTATTACCTCATTTCTCATTCAAGATCAGGTGTGGAGACAGCCTGGTTCAAGAAGTGGGGGGCATCAATCTGGGACATACCCGTGAGTCACATGATATTTCACCATCACTAAAAGCTCGTATTACCAAACTCAAAACTGAGAAACTCAAGTTTTACAATAATGATGAAACCTGCCAATTCCGCTCGGTAGACGGAGTCAGGCAAGAGGAGAGGAGACTCTTCCAGGATATTCTTGACGCTAGGCACCACGAAGTTCAGGAAGGTATCAAGGCTTTACACCGGAAAATTGAGGGCCCGCAGGAGCGACAGGTAAGCCTTGACGGAACGATGAAACCACATTCTCACCAGATGAACCTGCAAGCCACCAAATACCAGGAGCAGATAGAAGCCCTGAAGCTGAAGCTGGAGCAGATTGATAAGTCACGCCAAGCACTCCAAACCGCCACGCAAGTGCCTTTTGTCTGGGACATCGCCTTCGTAGAAATCTTTGGTGAAGAACAGAGGTTTGATATCGTGATTGGTAATCCCCCGTATGTAAGGCAGGAGAGTATCTCAGACCCTGCTTTGCCACGTGATATGGTAACTGCCGAGAGCAAGAGAGCCTACAAGGACAAGCTTGCCAGGTCAGTCTACCGGGCGTTCCCACGATTCTTCGGCTATAATTCTGCTACGGGCTCGGCAGCGCACAAGATTAATGCCAAGAGTGACCTCTACATCTACTTCTATCTGCACGGGCTTTCGCTGTTAAATACCAAAGGTTCGTTCTGCTTTATTACCTCCAACTCCTGGCTGGATGTGGGCTATGGAGCCGATTTACAGGAGTTCTTACTCAAGCATTGCCATACCAAGATGATTTTAGACAACCAGGCGAAGCGTTCCTTTGCCAATGCGGATGTTAATACTATCATTGCGCTCTTTTCCGCACCCGATGACCAGCACTCATGGGCATTGGAGAAAATAGCCCGTTTCGTTATGTTTAAGGTGCCCTTCGAACATATTATCTCCCCTGTCATCTTCGACGAAATCGAAGAAGCAAACGAGCGCAGGACTACACCCGAATACCGTGCCTTTCCCATTCAACAAGGTATGCTTCTAAAAGATGGTTGCGAAGTGAAAGAGGATGAGGAGGAAAATACCAGTATCGGCCCCCTTATCAAGTTTGAGCGCTATATCGGCAATAAGTGGGGAGGCAAATACCTGAGGGCGCCGGATATCTACTGGACGATCCTGGAAAAGGGCAAAGGCAAACTGGTAAGGTTGGGGGATATTGCTGAGGTACGGCGTGGTTTCACTACTGGTGCTAATGAATTCTTCTATCTGGATGAGGCAAATATACAGGAGTGGGGAATTGAGAAGGAGTTCTTAGCCCCCGTTATTAAGAGCCCAAAGGAATGCACTCGTATTGTGATAGCTCCAACAGATATGAAATTCAAGTTATTTATTTGCCATGACGACAGAAGAGAACTAAAGGATACGAATGCACTCAAATATATAAAATGGGGTGAATCTCACGGATTTCATCAGCGACCGACTTGTCGTGTTAGGGAAAGATGGTGGGACTTGCGGGAACGGTCTAAAGCTGCCATAAATGCTAGCTATTTAGTAGATAGGGTCATGCGCTACTTCCTCAAGGAGGATGGTTTCTTTGTTAGCGATAACTTCCAAGAAATACACACATACTATGACTACCCATGGTCATTAGCGGTCTCAACTAATAGTAGTGTTCTCCAATTGTTTGCAAATGTGGCTGGACGTGCCAATTTTGGCGATGGACTCATGAAAATACAGACTTATGAAGTGGCAGATTTAATTGTAATTGAACCCAAATTGCTTGAGCCTGAAACCTGCAAAGATACTATACTCAAGGCAGAAAAGCTTGAGCTTGCTGATGACGACCGTAAAGCACTGGATGATCAGGTGTTTGCCGTATTAGGTCTCACCCAGGGCGAGCGGGACGCCGTTTATGAAGCAGTAATCAACCTCGTGGAGGCACGGCTTAAGAAAGCGGGAAGTGTGTAGGTGCCAACGATGTGGGATTATCGAGACCCATTATATGGGTTTATTACAGTAGATGAGCTGGAGCAGAGGATTATCGATAGACCTGAGTTCCAGCGGCTACGCCGCATTATGCAATTGGGGATGTCTTTTCTCGTCTATCCTTCAGCTACTCACACGCGTTTCGAGCACTCTTTAGGTGTCCTAGAAGCATCCACCCTTATTTTTGACCACCTGGTTAGTGACCCCAATAATTTAGAGAAATTGGAATGGAAGGATGACAAGAATAAAGCCGTAGAATTTAGACAATTGCTCCGATTGGCTTCCCTGTTACACGACGTAGGACAGCCACCCTTTTCACACGCTGGTGAAGGTTTACTTCCCCAGGGAAGAAGGCACGAGGATTTCAGTTACGACATAATTGTTAACACAGAGCTAAGGGATATTATAGATAGCAACATCGGTGATGGTTCGGCTATTCGTGTAGCTGAGATAGCAATAGGCAAAGCCAAAAGACGGGATGACGATTTCCTTTCCCAAATATTAACCGGTGAGGTAGGAAGTGACAGGATTGACTATTTAACTAGAGATTCTTACCACCTCGGGGTAGCTTATGGACAGTTCGACCACTATCGGCTTCTGAATACCCTGCATGTGTGTGAAAGCCCAGATATAGATAAGGATGGTAAGGGCGGTCCTGAATTGGCAATAGAAGAGGGAGGGATTCACACTATAGAAGGATTTATTCTAGCACGCTACTTCATGTTCTTGGAGGTATATTTCCACAAGACTCGCAGAATCTTCGATCTTCACCTGACGGAATTTCTGCAACGTCTCCTGAGGAGAAAGGGCAGCAGATTTCCCAACCAATTAGATGAATATCTCTCATGGACAGACGATAAAGTGCTTCAGGAGCTTGGGAAAAGGGATTGGGATGAGGCAAGAAGGTTTACTCAGCGCAGCCATTTCAGGCTCGCTTATGAAACTTCTGATCATCCTGAGGAAGTTGACATAGATCGATTCGATCAGCTCACTAAAGAGGTTGAGCGGGAATTTGGAAAGAAATATCTCCGTTTTGACGACGCTAAGAAAGACCCGTATAATTTCACAGAATCCTTGATATATGTCCAGAGGGAGGGGCGTTACCAATCTATCAGGGAGATTTCTCCTCTTATCCAGAGCCTGAAGCAGGTCCGTAAGCGGAGGGTATATGCTGAAGATAGAATTAGAGAGCAAGTCAGGAGCTTTTGCCAAGATTTTATGGCACAAAAAACAAAAGGGGGTAAAAAGCAATGAGGAGGACATCCAATAACATCACTGAAATGAAGCTGCTTGATAAGCTATCGGTGCTTTACCAGATCGTGAAGGGTGGGCAAGAGACTACAGGGAGAGTGGGACATATGGCGATTCAGAAGCTAGTTTATCTCCTCCAGCAAGCCAAGGGTGTCTCTATGGGCTATAACTTTGCTTTGCACTACTATGGACCCTATTGTGAGGAACTGTGGTCTGATTTATGGATATTGGAGGACTGGGGCTATCTTGATATTATTAATGCTCCAGATGGTTATGGCTACATAATAACTGCAAAGAAGAAGCCCGCTTGGCAGGTATCGAAGAGAGTTTCTAAATCAAAG